>NZ_CAWPRX010000001.1:0-33820 GCF_963890365.1 Tychonema sp. LEGE 07196
GCTGCGATGAAGGCTGTGATGTAGCAGATTGTGGCAGTTAGCAAGGTAGGAATCATCAGGACTCCGAACCAGCCTACATAGAGGCGGTTGTCGGTCGATGTGACCCAGTTGCAAAACTGATCCCACAGGTTAGCGCTTTCGCGCTGCTGTAATGTGGTTGTCATGTGTTTATGATTGCGTTATTTGGTTGTCAATGTTCGGATGATGTCTCTATTATTAACGATGTCGTGAAGGTTTGTAAAGGCCTGTAGCGACAGTTAAACTGATGAAAACGATAAGGAAAGCTGATGAGTCCTGCTGCCAGGGCGAAAAGCCGTGAAGCCTAGCTATCCTTCTTTGTGAATCGCCGGCGTGAATTGATGCTTTTAAAATCAACTCATGTCTTCCACCCGTCGCCACACTCCCGCACGCGAGGCGAGTGAGAAGCCCGCCCCACAAGAGTTTATTGATTGTGAAACTTCCACGCGGGCCCGTTGCGGACTTTGGTTTGCCGCCCAAAAATGCCAGATTGACGCAATAGGGCAATCCCTCGCATTTGCCGCGATCTATACATAGTGTTTTGTGGGGGCACTCTTCCCCCTGGTAGCCGCGCTCGATCGGGATGCTGCGCTGTGTCGGATCTTTGAACATTCCGAAAAAAATATAGGTGCGGGCTGGAAATCCCAGTTTTAAGGCGACTGAGGGGGTTTTAAACAGCTTGTTGCTCCAGTCATCTATCATAGAAATGCTGTAGTATTTTGGCGCATAAGACCAAAGCAATAGGCGCAGGATTCGATCGACAATTGAGCTCGTTAGTGCGATCGCCACGAAGCCCGCACTAAGTATTAGTTGGTAGTTATAGCAACCGCGCCCGACGGTTAGGAGGTTGCGAATTGCTGCAATCGTAGTTTTTACAGCACTTCATGCAGAACTTCTCCCTTAAAAATCTGCGATACAAAACTATCGAAGCAAATCCTGTTGAAAGTTTATGGAAAAGACGATAAGATTAAGTTGAAAAATATCAAAATAAATAACTATCAATACTTAATAAACCAACCTAAAGAGAGTTAAACCTATGGCAGACAATCATTTAGTATTAGAACCAGAAGATTACGATACCCTCAAAAGTGAACTAGAAATTCTCAAAGCGCGCGTTGCCGAACTAGAGTCCGCAGCTAAACCAGAAGCCGCTAGAGTCGCCCAACAAAAAGCCCTATTTGCTGTAGTGACAAAAATTCGCGAGTCTCTAGACTTAGATATTATTTTTAAATCAACGGCTAGGGAAGTACGCCAACTGCTGAAGGCCGATCGAGTAGCAATATTTCGATTTTACCAGGATTCAGGATTTGACGACGGCGAATTTGTGTCAGAAGATGTGCTGCCGGAGTTTGACTCAGCAAAAGCTGTCAAGGTGCACGACCACTGCTTTGGAGAACAACACGCAGTACACTATGAAACAGGAAGAATTCAGGCAGTTGCTGATATTTATAATGCTGAATTGAGCGATTGCCACATTGCTATTCTTTCCCAGTTTCAGGTGAAAGCAAATCTAATTGTACCTTTAATTAAAGGAGATGAACTTTGGGGATTGCTCTGCATTCACCAATGTCGCGCCCCGCGCCAGTGGCTGGAAGATGAAATTGAATTTGTCAGTCAAATTGCGGTGCATTTGGGAGTAGCCATACAGCAGGCAAAACTTTTAGAAAAAGCCCAGAATCGGTCAACAGCACTCCAGACCACTCTGGAGGCTCAATTGCAAAAACGCACAGAAGAACTTGTTCAGGAAGCAGACAGAGAACGAGCCATAACTCGGATGATTGACAAGATACGTCAAACATTAGATATGGAAACAATTTTCCAGACAGCAGCGACAGAAGTACGCAAACTTTTGAATGTCGATCGCATTGCGATTTATCAATTTCGTGAAGACTATTTCGGCGACTTTATCTTTGAATCTGAATCCGGCGAATGGCCAAAATTGGTAGGCAGTGGTTGGGAAGATCCCTACTTAAATGAACACGAAGGAGGTCGATTTCGGTACGCGGAAACCTTTAGGGCTGATGATATCTACAATGCCGCTCAGAGCGATTGTCACGTAGCAGCTTTAGAATATTTTGGCATCAAATCCTGTGCGGTAGTTGCGATTTTTAAAGGAGAAAAACTATGGGGATTGCTCAGTGCATTTCAACACACAGGTGCGCGGCATTGGGAAGAAACTGAAGTTAAGTTGCTCAATCAAATTGCCACTCATTTGGGAGTTGGTCTGCAGCAATCGGAGTACCTAGAAAAAATACGGTTTCAAGCTAAACAGCAGGCGAAAGCAGCAGAACAAGAGCGCACATTAACCAGAGTGATCGAACGAATTCGCCAGACTCTAAATATTGACAAAATATTTAGCGCTACGACTCAAGAAGTGCGGCAAATTCTCAACTGCGATCGGGTGGGAGTTTACCGTTTTTTTCCCGACTGGAGCGGGGAATTTGTCTCGGAGTCGGTAGCAGAAGGTTGGATACCTTTAGTAACTGAAAAAATTAAAACAGTTTGGCAAGATGATTATTTGCAGAAAACTCAGGGCGGCAGGTATCGCCATCAACAAATTTTTGTAGTTAATGACATCTACAAAATTGGTCACTCTCCATGTCATATCGAAATTCTTGAACAAATTCAAGCGAAAGCATATTGTGTAGCCCCTGTTTTTGTGGGGGAAAATCTCTGGGGTTTGCTAGCAGCTTACCAAAACTCTGGCCCCCGTGAGTGGGAAGCGGGAGAAGTGAGGTTGCTTGCTCAGCTTGGCAGTCAATTGGGAGTAGCTATGCACCAAGCAGAATTGCTCGATCGCACTAAAAAGCAGTCCTGGGAATTGCGGACGACTTTGGCAGACTTAAATGCGATCGTTGACAATTTGGCTGACGGGTTATTAGTTACTGACATTGAAGGCAAAATTACCAGGTTTAACCCAGCTCTGCAGGCGATGTTTGAATTGAAAGATGTTGATTTGAAAGGAAAAAAAGTCTCCGAAATTTTTCCTAAAAAATTAGTAAACTTGGTCGAGGCGACTGAGCATCGAGAGGGAGAAATGGTGATGCTGGAAGTGGAACTGGGCAATGCCAAGATCGGTCAAGCTTTAGCGACAACTATTCTGAAAGAAGCGGTGAAAGACGAAGCCGATCGATCTCTCGGTTCGGTAATTTTGATTAGAGATGTGACGGTGGAACGAGAAGTCGATCGCATGAAAACGGATTTTCTGGCTACAGTTTCTCACGAACTGCGGACACCTTTAACTTCGGTTTTGGGCTTTGCTTCGCTGATTCAAGAAAAACTGGAAAAAGTGATTGTTCCCGGAGTCGTATCGGAAGACCGCAAAATCCAAAAAGCCTTGAATAAAGTGGGAGATAATATCAACATTATTGTTTCAGAAGCTGAACGGCTGACATCTTTAATTAATGATGTCTTGGATATTGCTAAGATGGAAGCTGGGCGCGTTGAATGGCAGTTGCAGCCGACAAATCCAGCGCAAATCTTACAGCAGGCGATCGCTGCTACGTCATCTTTATTAGAAAAGAATAATTTGAAGTTGATCGAAGATTTTAGCGCCGGACTGCCACAGGTATTGGTGGATCCCGCTCGCCTGATTCAAGTCGCGATCAATTTAATCTCAAATGCAGTTAAGTTCACAGAATCAGGTTCTGTTACCTGTCGTGCCCGAGTAGAGAATGACGAGCTAGTTATTAGCATTATCGATACTGGCATAGGCATTGCACCAGAAGACCACAGCAAAGTTTTTGAAAGATTTAAACAAGTCGGAGATATCCTGACAGAAAAGCCGAAAGGTACTGGCTTGGGGCTGCCAATTTCTAAACAAATTGTTGAAAACCACGGCGGTAAAATTTGGGTAGAAAGCGAGTTAGGCATGGGCAGCACTTTTTCCTTTAGTATACCGCTAATAAAAGATCTTGAGAGGGTAGAAAAATACAACAATATCAATGATTTAATCTCGCAACTCAAACAGCAAATTGTCAACAGAACTCCGATCTGCATTAAAAAATGCCAGCAGATTTTAGTTGCTGACGATGAGCCTAACATCCGGGAAATGCTGAGGCAGTCACTGGAAGAAGAAGGGTATAAAGTCACGGAGGCAATTAATGGCATAGATGCTATTTCTAAGGCTAAAGCAGTTAAACCAGATCTAATTATTTTAGATATAATGATGCCTCAAATCGACGGTTTTGATGTGGCGGCAGTTATCAAAAACGACCCGGAAACGAGGGGTATTCCTATTATCATTGTCTCCTTGATTCAAGACAAAGAAAGGGGCTACCGCTTGGGGGTCGATCGCTATTTTACCAAACCTATAAATATAGCTATACTACTAAATGAGATCGGCTTGCTGTTGCAGCAAGGGGTGTCACATAAGACGGTGTTGGTAGTTGCTAGCAATGCTTCTACTCTCAAAACTTTGTCGGATGGGTTGGTTTTTCAGGGATATAATGCGATCGAGGTATCTGATGCTGAGTCATGCCTCGATCGAGTGGTAACGATCGCTCCGAATTTGATTATTATTGAGGAGGCGTTATCTCTCAAGCAAGAATTGGTTAAAAAATTGCGGCTTACTAAGGGCTTGGAAAATGTCTCGATCATTATTTTTGGAGATATTGCAGAAGATAACGTGAACAACAAATAAGTTAAAGAGAAATTGCTGTGAAAAAAGTTTTAATTGTGGATGACGAGCCGAATATTCTGATTTTGATGGAGCAGGCTCTGGAAAATTTGGAAGATGAAGATGATGTAGAGTTGCTGACGGCGAGAAATGGACTGGAGGCATTAAATATAATTAAGGAAGAAAAGCCGGATTTGGTTTTTCTGGATGTGATGATGCCGAAAATGAGCGGTTTAGAGCTATGCAATACGGTTAAAAATCAACTAGGCATGGAGGATGTTTACATTATTATGTTGACAGCTAAGGGACAAGAGTATGATAAGCAAAGTGGTATGGCTGTGGGGGCAAATCTTTATATGACTAAACCTTTTCGCCCGAAAGAAGTGCTGGTAAAAGCTAGGGAAATTCTGGGTTTAACGGCACAGATGTAGCCAGAGCGATATAATCAATTAGCAAGAATAGTTTTTGGTCTTTAGTCGTTAGTACCCGCCCCAACAAGGATACTTGCTTTCCGACAGCAGTCATGACTGGGGCGACAAATTTTAGACTCTTGTTCAATTTTCCCGATTAAATGCTGCAAGTAATTCTAAAATCTAAAATCTAAAATCTAATAGTGATTGACTGGTTAAAAACTAATGACTGCGATCGTATCGCGTATGAATAGCAAAATAAATGGTTCGCATCAATCTCAAAAAATTGATTTCTAAGAAAGATTTGCGGGCGGTTATTGAGGGCGCAGTCGATGTCTTGGACGCTCCGATCGCTATTCGGAATCTTCAAGGAACTATCTTATTTGGCGGAGACTGTCAAAGCTCCTTAAATACCTATCCTATTATCCTAGCCGATAAAGTTATCGGTTACGTAACAGGAACTGAAAAAGCAGCATTTATTGCCGATATGCTGAGTTATGCTGCCAGGACAGACTTCGATACAAGAACTTTGGCTGTTGATGCTTTAGAAAAGTACGAAGAAGTTAATTTTTTGTATGATTTTTCTAGCAAAATAGCTACTTGTTTGGGAGTTTCCCAAGTTAGTCAATTGGTGGTAACGGAAGCTAAAAAATTGATTGAGGCTACCAATATTTCGGTGATGCTGCTCAATCAAAAAATAGGTAAACTGGAGATTATTTCTGCGCGCGGTAAAGAGTATAACCGCAAAACAACAATCGGCCCCAATATAGGAATAGCAGGTCATATTCTTGTTTCTGGCAAAGCTGAAATAGTGAATGATGTCTTGTCGGATCCCAGATATGTTCCGGGAGAAAATGAGATGTGTTCTTTGATTTGTGCGCCTCTAACAACGCAGAATGGTACGATCGGCGTAATCAATATTAGTCATCACGAATTTGTTAATTATACGGCACAGGATTTAAAATTATTTACGGCTTTGGCTTCGCAAGCGGCGGCGGCGATCGAGAATGCGCTTTTACATGAAAGTAAATTAAAGGAAGAACGAATTAAAAATAATTTGGAAAGATACCTTTCTCCCAGGGTGGTGCGGGCAGTTATTGATGCGAAAGGAGATATTTCTCTGAATCCGACTAAGCGCAATTTAACGGTACTTTTTTCGGATATTAGAGATTTTACTACTAAGTGTGAAGAGCTACCCGCAGAAAAAATAGTGATGTATTTAAATGAATATTTTACGGAGATGGTAGAGGTGATTTTTAGTCATGAAGGTACTGTGAATAAGTTTGTGGGAGATATGATTGTGGCAATGTTTGGGGCGCCTTCGGAGGTTGCCGATCGCGAAAGGAAGGCGATCGAAGCTGCGATCGATATGCAGCGCCGGATTAGCAGAATGTCGATTTCTTGGATTGCGGATAATTTTCTGACTGGTATTGGCATTAGTTCGGGGGAGGTTGTTGTTGGTAATATTGGTTCGCCGCAGCACATAGACTATACTGCAATAGGGGATGAGGTGAATATTGCATCTAGGTTGCAGTCAATGGCCCAGGGAGGACAAATTTTGGTCAGCGATAGTGTTTACTGCGCTACTAAAGATATGTTTGAATTTAAAAAAATTGGGTCTGTAATAGTTAAGGGAAAAAAGAAAGCTGTGGAAACTTTTGAGGTAATTTATCATAAATGAAGTTGTTAGTTATGGGTTATTGGTTATTGGTTATTGGTTATTTGTTGGTTGTTGGTTGTTGGTTATTAATTGTTAGTTTTTTTCTAGATCGATAGCCGCCATTATGTATGTTTTTTTTATCCCGTGCAGCCGATCGCCTAAAATGATATCCCGTCAATTAATCGCAATAAAAATGTTTGTAGTGAGGACTTTAGTTATTAATATCGTGCTTAGGTTGCACCTTACGGCTCAGTCATATCGTTTCCGGTGGCATTGGAATAATAAAATCGAGTCAACAGTTAATACTCAATCGTTCAGTTTTTAGACCCCGAATCAACAGTCAACAGTCAACAATCAACAGTCAACAATCATGTATGAGTGCAACCGGAATTGATATCATTAGCTAGTATTCAGCACTTAGTAGTTATTAGTCAGATGGCAAAATAAAGAGGGAATAATATCTACTTTTGCAGTCTTGCCTGTTTATTTGCTAAACTAGAGGTAGCGCTCTGTCAATAAACGTTAGATTTATGCACAGGTTATTCACTGGGAAACTGCAGGTAGACTGTTTAACAATACCGATCGCAAATTTTCCAGCAAATCTATCGGGTACTAAAATTGTACAGCTTACTGACTTTCACTATGACGGGGTGCGGCTGTCGGAATGGTTGCTAGAAGAGGCGATTGCGGCGGCTAATGAAGCCGAACCAGACCTAATTTTTTTAACGGGGGATTTTATTACCTTCGATCCGGCACCTATTCACGACTTAGTGCAGCGATTGAAAAAGTTGCAAAGTCGGATGGGGATTTATGCGGTTTTGGGGAATCACGACCACTATTGGCCGGGGGCAAAAATTGAGGTTGCTAATGCTTTGAATAACGCAGGTATTCGGGTGTTATACAACGAAGCCATTTATCCTTTGGGGGCTGAGTTGGCTTTAGTTGGGTTGGCAGATTTTTGGTCGGGCGATTTTAAGCCTGAACCTGTAATGACATCAATAAATCCGGGGATTTCTCGGATTGTATTGTCTCACAATCCTGATACTGCTGAAAAGCTGCAAAAGTGGCGGATTGATTTGCAGTTTTCCGGGCACACTCACGGCGGTCAAATTGTGATTCCCGGTATCGGGCCTTTGTATGCTTGGGTGAGAAAAATTGGCTATTTGATTCCTCAACCAATCCGAAAGTGGATTCCTCTTCTGTCGGCTTGCGATAGAGTAGTTAGTCACTGGGAATGGGCTAGCGGTTTGCATCGGGTTGGGAGTAATTTGCTGTACGTGAATCGCGGTTTGGGAACTTATGCGCCAGGGAGGCTATTTTGTCGGCCGGAGGTGTCAGTAATTACTTTGATTTGTCAAGAACAGGGGGCGGTTGAAACGGCTTCTACGCGAGACTTGCACCCGACGGGAACGGGTTGAAGACTGACGGTTAAATTTAGGTTGTTTTCTTGTGTCTGCGGAGGCGGAGGATAGTTTGATTCTTGCGGAGTTTCAACCGCCGCTTGCATCTACGAGATTTTTTGGGCAATTATTATTAACTGCCTTCTCCAAAGCGATAGCCTCTACCGTAGACTGTGTTAATTAGGGTGGATTCGCCTGGGGCTTCTATTTTACGTCGCAGCAGGCGAATTTGAGCGGCTAATACGTTGCTGCTGGGTTTATCTGTTTCACTCCACAAGTATTGGTGGATTTGTTCGTGTGTTAGCAATTGACCGGGATGGCGCATTAAGTATTCTAATAACTGACATTCTTTTTCTGATAGGTCAATTGTCCGATCGCCCCGATAAGCAATTTGATTGTCGTAGTCTAGCTGTAAGTCTGCAACTTGCAGCCGCCCGACAGCCACCTCGGCATCAAAAGTAGGGGGGCGTCGCAGCAAGGCGCGGACTCTGGCTAGCAGTTCTCGCAGTTCAAAGGGTTTAACTATATAGTCGTCTGCGCCTGCGTCGAGTCCTTTGACGCGATCGTCTAGGGTATCTTTGGCGGTGAGAAATAGCACTGGTGTATTCCGTCCTTGCGATCGCAATTGCTGACAAATTGCCAGTCCGGTTTGTCTGGGAAGCATCCAATCTAAGATTAGCAAATCGTAAGATTTCTGCATTGCTAAATTGCTGCCTGTCGCGCCGTCACTTGCCACATCAACTGTATAACCTTCGCGGCTTAAAACTCGACTCAAAGGGTCAGTCAACTCAACTTCATCATCAACTAAGAGAATCCGCATCTTGATTTTACATTTTAGTTTTTTCGACTTCGCTCAAAACAAGTTTTAGATGTCAGATTTAAGCATGAATTACAGGAAGCTTGCAGACAAGTAGGTTTTGTAGGGATTTTCCCCCTGCGGTTGCTTTGTCTGCCGTGAGGTTAAGTTTAGGAATGCTTAGGTTAAGCAAACTGATTTTTGCTATATTTTAAAATGTGGAATATTTTCTGATTCGCTGTAAGCTGCTGCTAGCCATTCCTGGATTGCAGGAATTGCTAAAATCGCATCAGCATAAGCTTTTCCCTCTGCATTGAATTTGACTCCGTAGGTGACAAAACGCAGGACGATGGGAGCAAACATAGCGTCAACAATTGTGAATTTTCCGAACAACATAGGGCCACCTGTTCCGAAGTTTTGACGGCATTCGTGCCACAGGGTAAAGATGCGGTAGATCTCTGCTTCGACACTGGCAGTCATTCCTTCTCCGGGATAGCGGTTGCGGCAGTCCATCGGCATATTTTGGCGCAGATTTTGAAACCCCGCGTGCATTTCAGCGCAGATGGAACGGGCGATCGCCCTTTGGGCGATATCTGCAGGCCACAAATGATGCGCGTAGCGATCGGCAACATACTCGCAAATTGCTAAAGATTCCCACACTTTCAAGTCGCCGTCGATTAAAACAGGCACTTTTCCCGAGGGAGAATAGCGCCGAATTTCCGCGTGGCTTGTCGGCCCGTCTAGGGGGATTCTCACTTCCGTAAATTCTAGTCCAGCTTGTTTCATCACCAGCCAAGCACGCAGCGACCAAGAGGAATAATTTTTGTTGCCAATAACAAGAGTCAATTCGGTCATAGTTTAGCTGTGAGTTATTTGCGATCGCCCGTTCAATTTTCAGTTTTAGAGTTGAATACACAAAGGATAGTCCAGTTCTGTGCAACAGCCTCTGCAAGCATCTTACATTAACAACCTCCCAGCGTTCCGCGTTTTTCGGCAAACTGCGATCGGGTGGTGTCATCGAACACGCTTAATTTCAACTGAGATGAGAAACCTCTGAGCCTGGGGATTCTGGGGTGGTTAGCGGTAGGTACGGCTACTGTATAATCCATTTCCTCTGCCTCTAGACCGCCGCCTGAGAGAATTTCATCTACTGTAACTTTCAGGGAATCCGGGTCTACACTGTGAAATTCTTCGTCAAATTCTTGACTGTCAAATTCTTGATTTTTTTCCATACTGACCGCCCTTTAAAAAAGTGACTCTATAAAAACTTACTAAATATAATATATACCAAAACAAAGGATCCAGCAATAGCGTAAATTTATTTTTAACTGTGAACTATATGTGTTATTCTGAGTTTGGCAAAAGCTGTTTATGCTTGTGCCGCGATCGCCCCTTCCCAAATTGAGCAATTTACACTTTAAAAATTGACATGATTACTGTTGCACTTCCCAAAGGCGGATTGTTAGGAGATAGCATTCGGCTGTTTAAATCGGTTGGATTAGACTTCAGCGCTTTTCTAGATTCCTCTAACCGACAACTTCAAATTTATGACCCCACCGGAACAGCAAAAGCTTTGCTAGTCAGGACGCACGACGTGCCTGTTTATGTGGAATACGGTCAAGCTGATTTGGGGATTGCCGGTTATGATGTTTTGCGGGAAAAAAAACCGAAAGTTGCTAATTTAATTGATTTACAATTTGGCAAGTGCCGGCTGTCGGTGGCGGTGAAGGAATCTAGTTCCTATCGGCGAAGTGTGGATTTGCCACCTCACGGTAGAGTTGCTTCTAAGTTCGTCAACTGTGCGAGGGAATATTTTCACAATTTGAACTTGCCGGTGGAAATTGTGCCGCTTTACGGTTCTGTGGAGTTGGGGCCGATTACGGGTATGTCGGAGGCTATTGTGGATTTGGTTTCGACTGGGAAAACTTTGCGGGAAAATGGTTTGGTGGAGATTGATATTTTGTTTGAAAGTTCGGCTTATTTGATCGGTCATCCTTTGAGTTACCGTTTGAATTCTGGGGGAGTTAATGAGTTGATTGGGAAGTTGAGGGAGCAAGTTTTGACGACGGTTTGATGTGGGTTTAAGTTAGAATATTTTTATCGGTTCGGAGTAAGGAACTTAGTCATTATTGTTAAATATGATGACTGAATTCCTTACTAGCAACGGTTTTATTTAGCTTATTTCCGAGCTGCTATTGGCAGGTATAAGACCTAGTTTTTCCCGGCATTTATCTATATAAAAACTGACGACTGTATCTGCAGGGTTTTGTTCGATTAGTTGCTGAAAGTATCCTAGGGCGGCGACAAATTTTTGGGCTTGCCATCCTTGAATTCCTTTGTCAAATAAAGCCTGGGTAAGCTGCTTAGCCTGGGAGTCTGGACTGGATGCGGGCCAGATTTCGTAGATTTCAATAGCTTGCTGCTTGCCGCGCGGGGTTACTCTATCGATCCAGCGATAGTAATAATTATTGCTGGCTGAATGGCTGCAGGCTGCTTTCGCGTGAGAATTTGCAATCATGCTCTCTGCTGTTTTTGCTTCCAAGTCGCACTTTAATAATAGACTTTCTTTTGAGTTTGAATTCGGACTTATGTTATTTAGAAATTCTCTGGCGTGAACGATCGCATTTTCGCTAACAATAATTTGGCAGCCATATATTTTAGTTAAATTTTCTAAGCGAGAAGCTGTATTTACTACATCGCCGATGACTGTAGAGTCCATCCGGCGATCGGAACCCAAGGTGCCGATCATGCCGATCCCGGTGTTAATTCCTGTACCGATGTTGACGGGATATTCTAAATTGTATTTATGGCGATCGGCATTAAATTCCTGCAAACTTTCTTGCATGGCTACTGCGGCTTCGATCGCATTTATCGCGTGAGAAGTCGGCAGATCGAATACTGCCATGATGGCATCGCCTAGGTATTTGTCAATAAACCCGCCGTGGGACGTGATGCAATCGTTCATTTTAGTAAAAAAAGCGTTCAACCATTCAAAGGTTTCGTGTGCTGGTTGAGATTCTGCGATCGTCGTAAACCCGCGAATGTCGCAAAATAGAATAGTCAGTTCTTCTTCTGTGACATTTCCCAATTGAATCGATTCTATGCCTTTTGGGGCAATTCGTGTGAGAATCTGCTCCGGTACAAATAGCTGAAATTTTTCAGCAATATATTCGCTGGCCTCCCAAGCTGCAGCGATTTGGCGCTGGCTTTTTTCTGTGACTTGCTGGTTGAATTGGGAAGTTACAACTTGCGATCGCATTTGGCTCAACTGCAAAATATTTTTAATTTTTGCCAGCAGCAAGCAACTGTTAAAAGGCTTTGTTAAATAATCATCTGCCATCCTTTCTAACCCTTTGAGGCGAGAAGTGTCGTCACTGAGTGCAGTCAAAAAAATCACCGGTACAGTTTGTAAAGCCGTATCCTTACGCAGGATCTCGCAGACATCAAAACCGTCCATATCCGGCATCATAATATCAAGTAAAATTAAATCTGGTCGAAATGTGCGCGCGAGGGAGAGCGCTTCATCGCCAGATAGCGCTGATACTGTGGTGTATCCTTCGACTTGCAATAACTCTTGGAGTAAAGTCAGATTATCTGGCTCGTCATCAACCAACATGATGCAGGGCGACTTGTTTGACATGGAATCTGATAGGTAAAGTTTGTCACCGACCGGCAAGGACGAAAAATTGAGGTATTTAGCAAGGATTGACGGACGATCGCCTAGAAATCGGATTTTTTCCGATAATACTGCGTCCAGATTTTTAATCGGGTCAAAAACCCGATTTTTTTAGTTTAATAGCGTCCAGAACAGATTGTGTTGTATTCTTGACCTTTTCCTCTCCTGAAAAGAGATGCCCCCGCTCGATCGCCGAAATATTTGAGTTCGGTTAAGATAAATTGATTTTACATTCAATTTAAAATTTCTCTACTATTGAGTTTAGCCTTTCCCATGATGAAATGTAATAAATTACACCTTGGTGGCAGTGAATCCAAGGCAAAACACTGTGAAAAACAGATACTTCGATTGCCTTGCTGCGCTCGAAATGACAAAAAAACGCCGAACTTGGTATTATGCACTCTGCCAAAGAAACCGGGTTTTTTACCCGATTTGTGCGCTACAACGCGCGTATTTTCGCAAAAAAACCGGTTTCTGACCACCGGTGCGTCAATACTGTTTAAGAGAGAAAAGAACGGATAGTAGCCATCGCCAAATTCAGATCCAGCGGCTTGCTCAAATAACCAGAAGCGCCAGCTTCCAAACATCGATCGCGATCGCCAGCCATCGCCATCGCCGTCACCGCAATCATCGGTACCGACTCCCATACAGGATCTGCCTTAACTCGCCGCATCAACTCAAAGCCGTCAACATCCGGCAATTGAATGTCCATCAAAATCAAATCCGGCAGCAACTCCGGCGCAGTAGAAGCGGCCAAAATTCGATCGACCATCGCCTTCCCATCCGCGATAATCTCTACCCCGTAGCCCTCCAATTCCATCACCTCCGAAATTAACATTTGGTTAAAAGGCTGGTCTTCCACCACCAAAATCCGCTTGCTACCCATTGGCAAAGCGATCGTAGAAGCAGGGATTAACTTAGAATCCAAGGCACAAGCAGCAAAGCTTCCCGACTCTTGACGCATCTCCGTCAAAGGCAGCCAAACGCGGAACACACTGCCGACATCGCAAACAGATTGAAAAGAAACAGTCCCCCCGTGCAGTTCGGCCAAACGCTTAGTCAAGGCCAAACCCAAACCGGTGCCTTCGTGCCGCCTAGTCAGGGAAGAATCTACCTGTTGAAAAGGTCGAAATAGCAAGTTCCAACGGTCTTGAGGAATGCCGATGCCGGAGTCTTTCACTTCCAAACAAAAATAAGGAGTGCTGTCATTTACAGGAGAACAATCCGGTCGATAATCGCCTTTGATTTCGCTGCCGTAGGCCAAACGCCCGCTGAGTTTCACTTGTCCTTGTTCCGGTGTAAATTTGATGGCATTGGAAAGTAAATTAATCACAATTTGTCGCACTCGTCGTTCGTCTATCAAAACTTTATTAATGCGGTAATCTAGTTCTGAAGACAAAGCAATCCGCTTTTTTTCTGCCCTCGGCTGAATCATTTTTAGACAATCTGTAGCGAGTTCGTGAACGCGCACTGGCAGCAAATTTAGTTCTACTTTCCCCGCTTCAATTTTAGAAAGATCGAGAATATCGTTGATTAGTTGCAACAAGTGCTGGCCGCTTTTTTCGATCAGTTCTACATAGTTGATTTGTCGAGTGCTCAACTGTCCGGCTGTTTGGCGCAGCAGCAAGTCAGAAAATCCGAGAATGCTGTTGAGAGGCGTCCGCAATTCGTGGGACATCGAGGCTAAAAACTCAGATTTCAATTGAGAAGAATACTCTAATTGTTCGTTAGCTTGGCGGAGGTTTTCTTGTGTCTGAGCCCGCTCGATCGCCGTACCCAGCGTCCGACAAGCCGCTGTGAGCACTTCTTGGTGGAGGGAGGCTTGCAATTTTTTGACGTTGCGGGACTCCAGCGTCAACACTCCGATGATGGTGCCGTCGGTAGAGGCGATCGGAAAAATGCCCAATTGTCCGATTCCCGGATGTCGAAATTGTGGCACAGCATTGGGATGTTGGGCATAGTCATCGACAAACAAAGGTTGACCGGTTTCCACCACTTTCCACAGCAAACCGATGCCGTAGGGAATACCTTTGTCTAGCAATTCTTGCATTCCGGCGGCGACTGGTTCCCCGTAACTAGCCAAAAATTGACCAGAAACTTGGTTGGAAATTGCCGCCGCTTGTCTGTCTTTTCCCGAACCGCTAATTACTTTCACGTCTCCGAAAGCAGCATTCGTCGCCTCTACCAAATAGCTAAGGGCAAACCTACCTATTTCTTGCAAACTGTGAGAGTTTTGCAGGCGTTCTGTTAAACCTAAAAGAAAGCTCAGCCTTCTGACTTCTGCGTTCAAGCTAGCTTGGGATGTTCGGTATACCGTAACGTCTCGAAAGGTAAACAGTCTCCCGCCGCTGTTGGTAATTGTGGCGAAGACTTCCAAACAAATGCCGTTGGATTGCTCGAAATAAAATGATAAATTTTGTTCCTGAGATGTTTTCAGTGCTTCCTGAAACTGTTCCCACTGCTGAAGCGACAAGTAACCGCGATCGACAATTTCGGCAAATAGCAACTCGCACTTGGGCTTTGTGGCCAGCCATTCTGGGGACAGTTCCCAAGTGTCTGCCAATTTTTTGTTAAACAAAACTAAGCACTCAGACGAGTCGAACAGAGCGATGGCATTGTCTACTTGGTTGAGAATCAGTTCTTGGTCTGCGCTCAACTGCTGCAAGTCTGTGTCCATTTTTTTTGTGTCTGTAGCTCTTAGTTTTGCGGTCATAACTGTCTGCTGGTCTGCCAATAGTTATTTTATAACTCTTTACTTAATTTGACATAATTTTACGTTTGTTGGGGGTGAGGGCGATCTGCGGGCTTTGAGATCTGAGGCACTTGCTGGTTGTGGAGGGCGATCGCGCGATCGACTTGGAGTGTCTAAAAGTGCGATCGACCGTACAATTAAATCATTATATTCAGCAAAAATCGCTTTTAAATCCCTGATTATTGTGAATAAAAATTAATCTTTGGGGTCTTCGGGGTTTGCGGCGCTCATACAAACTAATTAGAAAAGCCAGCTAATAGTCGAACTCGAAAATTGTCAAAATCAACAAATCCATAGGCTTGACGCTTAATCACTTTGAGACGATTGTTGATTTCTGACCTACAACCACTCCTTGTTCGGTTCAATAAATAGTTACAAATTCCATCGATATGATTGGGAAGCATTGTATATTTTGATGAAAATTAAAAATAGTCAAATCCTCTCCATCTCTCCCCCTCAATCGCTATAGACAATCTATATGAGCAACAGCTTACTATCCCGAATCAATTTATGTATATCGCATATATCGAACGCAGTCAAATCGAGCTTGGTGCAAAGAAATCGGGATTAGGATGAGTGGCGTTCCTCTAGAAATACCCCTAAAAATATCAGCGAGTCAAAGAAGAAGCAAGCTAAGTCTGATGAAAGAATTCGTAATTTGATTGAGGAAAAATTTGGAGCAGGTAAAAGAAGATTTAGCCTTGATAGAGTCATGGCTAAATTTTCTAATACTTCTGAAACAACCATCGCCATACTTTTTCTGGTGATGAATATCTCCGCCTGGGTACGGCCGGCTTTTTGGCTTGGTTTATGTCTATTTCACCACACAAACCTTTTTTCAGGTTTTGGGTCTCGGATAATTAGCAAAAGTTATTTTCTATCAAAAAAAGATGAGCAAAATCTCTTGTTTTAAGGTCATCGCAAATTCAATCATCTTTCTCAATGCTGTTTTCTGACTTTTTCAGCAATCCCTAATTAAGACTTGAGCAGTGCCATTGGACTAAAGTCCTCATTAGGAACATCAAGAAGTAATTTGTATATCATAAATCGGCTGATTTGTCAAGCAATTCCAGTGGCAGATAAATAAATCTGGCACTTGAAGGCCGACAGAGGCGATCGCAGGTGCAGCCGGAAAAGGCCAAAGTCGATCGAACAAAATCTTCTCCCCTACAAACCCAAACTGCATCAAATAAGTCGCCGGAGGCGCATTTAAAATATCCACCAACAAGCGGTAAGCCAACTGGTACAACTGCTGCCGCCAAACATCCGACAAATGCAGCGGTTGACGGTAACTCAACTCGCCCGACAATTTATCGGATTCTGCTGCGATCGCCTCAGCATAAAGCGGCCCCTTTGCTGTGTGCACCACAGGGAGCCAAAAACTGCCCTCGCCGACGGGAAAAAGCAGTTCCTCAGCCACTCGATCGCGCGCTACCGCAACATTGCGGCAAAATTTAAACACATCTTGACCCGGAAAAACCAGATCGGACGGCACATCCAGCGTCATAGGACAAACGATCGCCCCAGCGGAGGCGATCGCTCCAGAATTGAGTGCAGAAATTCCACAGATATTGACTTCGGTTAAAGGATGAGATCGAGCGATCGCCTCAAGGAGACTTGCTGCTACTTTTTGCCCGTCACCCGTCACAATCAAAACCTCAGACATTGCCAAAGCTCGGCATTTGAATCCCGCGATCGTCATCAGGATCGACACTAGGCAGATCCAAGCCCTTAGCCTTGCGATTGCGAACCGCCAGACGGTAAGTCACGCTTTGCAACTCTGTATGCAATTGGCGGTTTTCTTTTTGCAGTTGATCCAGCTTTTCCTTAATCGGCTCGATCCGTTCGGCAAACTTCTGGCGGTAAACCCCTGGCAATTCCTGAACAACTTGTTCGAGCATCCGAGAGCGATCGGTCAATTCTTGCACTGACTGCCGCAGTTGGTAAACCTCAGCATCCCGATCGGCGATTTGTTCTTGATAAAAACCCACCTGTTCTTCAACAGCTTGCAGTTGTTCGCGCATCGCCTGCATTTGAGCTTGGTGGCGATCGGAAACTTCCGGCGCAGGAACAAAACTCGTATTTCCCTTCACCAGTCTGAAAAGTTCTTGAGACAACTGCTGCACCAATTGATCGCGCATTTGCAGCTCTTCGGTGAGACGAGATACCTCTGATTGCAGTTCTTTTGAGCTTACAAGTTTAGTTAGATTCACGATGACTCTCAGCTTTTGTTATGAATAGTAGTGTGTTTCTCTTTAAAAATATCTTTCCCTTACCGAAGAGGCAAGAGGCACTGTCAAAGTTTTTAAGCTGTGTCGGCGCGTTGGAGCGATCGAGCATCAGCCAAGGATAAAGCTTAGTTTAACGCAGATCTGGTCTAACCGATCGCAGTCGAGAGCACTTTCCCAGCTTCGTCCAAAGTGCTGCCAAAACAGATAATTCCGTCCTCGTGACCGGCCATCGCCAGAATTTTGCGATCGGCGAGATTCTCCTCCTCAAAAAGTCTAAACATTTCTAAGGCCATTTGAGGAGTGCCGTAAGGTATTTCTTTTCTAGTAGTAGGAATTTTAAACAGCAGTTGTTGCCAGAGTTGAGGATTGTGGATGTGAATAATCGCCCCCACATCGCCAGCATGAAGGTAAAGTGCTGCGTGAGTCAGGGACTCCGACGAAGCTGGTACCGGCCCCCGGCAGCAGAGGAAATTTTGTTCTAAGTTAAATTCGGTAACAGTACAGTAGGATTCTGGCCCTAGCTGCGGCAAATGTGCTGTCTGGGTGCCGGAAATCACGAACTGGCAAGAATTGCCAATCCTGACGCTGACGTTCCCAAACCCGATGCCATTTTCGTAGACGGCAATTAGTCCCCAAGAGTGGAGTCGATCGCGCCAGTCCATCAAATCTGCTATGTCCCCGGCAGCTACAGGGTCTGCCTCTTTCCAGTCACAGCGGTACTTAACGACTCCTTCATCCATTCATTTTCCTGCAAGTTGCGGACACGACAGACACGGCTGGGTCAAATACTTTACCGAATTTGTCAAACTGCTTTTTTGCCGGCTGGGTCTAGTCTACATTCCAGTGTCGCCGTAGTTGGCGATCGACATCAACAAAAAGTAAGCTACGAAAGAAGAGCCAATTATTCCAAATATCATAGGTTTAGCCTCAACTGGTGATTGCAAAAGTTAAATGTAAAAAGTACGTTTTCAGGCTGGGAGCTTGATTGCAGGCTCTGGCCAGAGCTAATTTCTTCTGTGAAACTATGTAACACCCCGAACAACTTATAGCTTTAGACTACAGCATTTATACTGAGCTGAGTTACTCCCTAAGAAACATTTAACGAGAAACTATGCCTTTATAGGTAACTCAAGTAAAAAGCAACCGTATATTTACGTATTTTTTTCATTATACATACAGGGAAGCGAACGGAACACCCAAATTACATATCTTAAAGATTTTTTAACTAATTACCCAAAAAGCAAACCGATCGAGCAGTGAATGCCCGATCGGCTCTGGGTTTTCTGTGGAGCGAGCGCGCCTGCCACCTTTTAAATGTGGAAGTGATACAAGATACTGCCGTCGTCTTTAATTTCGCAATTGGCATTAAAGATTTCAGCTTGTTCGTTCAAAAAACGCTGGGCGACATCCGGCGACAGCCGCGTCTCCATCGCAAACCGCACCAAAGTGATTTCGCCGCGGTTTTCTTTGATCAGTCGGTACAAAGCACTTTGGAGCCTTTCGCTCTCTTCTCGCTGAAAAGCTGTTTTGTGCTGCCAATCCGCCACCGAAGGAATCAAACCGCGACTTACCAAAATCGCCAACAGCAGGCCAACTCCCAAAATCAGAGGCACAGTCGGATCGCTCGTGGGTGTGGCCACAATTTGCGGCGCTGTCGCGGCAGCCAAACTGCTCACCATTTCTTTTTCCGACGCTTGCGTATCCGCCATCGCGAGCTGAGTTTTGTTGTAAAAGTCTTGCTGAAGCTTCATTTGCTGCAACAGGCGAGCGCGCTCTCTTTCGTATTGGTCGAGTTGTTGTTGAGCTTGTTTGAGGTCTTGAGTGACTTTTGCCAAGCGTTGGTTGAGCGACTGATTGACTGATTGCCACCGATATCTGTTAATCAGGCGGCTTTTTTCAACCATGCCTTTCATCAACATATCCGCCGTTTGCACTGCTTGATCCCGATCGAGCGAGCGATACCCAACAGCAATCTGTAGAGGTTCTTCCGGCTTAGAAATCTTGACGCTAGCATTTTGTCGAACTTGCTGAGGCGACAGCTTAACTGCATCTGCGACTGCTTTGACAACATTATCTGCCAGCAGAACATCGGGAGTCAGTTGCTCTCCCTGCTTGAGAATTGTCGCGCCCGTGCTCGAAAATTTTACTGGCGGATTATTAGAAGCCAGAGTGCCTTGAGCCAGGAATCCCGGCAGCGGAGCTAGGCGGTAGGCTAATGCCCCTGAAATACCCATAATTACAGCAAAACTGCCTAGGGCAATCCATCTGTACTGATTTGCTGAAGATCTAAAACGTAAATTTCCCATTTTGATAGTCAAGTCATAACATTCACTTTGCTGTTGCAGCTAGTCCCAAACCAAAGAGCGATCGTCTCTTTCTTTTGAATGAAATTGACTGCGGAAAAATCACTCAGATTGTAGCGAAAAGCTCTCAGATCGGCTTTTCAGAGTTGCAAATATTCATGTTTCTAAAAAAGCACCGTACCTGTGTTTTTTCCTAACTATAACCTCAGCTTTTTTGTTTGGGAATTACTCAAAAAATTGCAGGTATGACGATGATAAAGTCAAGTTTGTTGCCAATTGGGGAGCCTCGTGCGAGAGTGAAATCTTGCGGAGCCTCGTCGTGTTTGTTGACACTTAAAACTTTCACTTTTTCGCCTGCTGCAATCCTCCAATTATTTTACTTCTTGGTGTGCGTTTTGCGGAAGCGATCGCGCGGGTGGGTTGTTGCTCGATCCTGGGATCGCCCGCAGGTTGTACGGCACTTCGTTCTCATCTGAGATGCCCTCAAACTCGATACTTCTTGTCACGGCACATTCACAGCGATCGCAATTGCGATCCACCCGCGCGATCGCGATTAACAAACTGCTAATTTTGCCGAGCTTCTCAAATAAGAGCGAGTAAAACAATCAAAAAAAACTTAAATATTCTTCCTAAAAAGTTACTAGCCCAGAATTATACCACGCACTAACAGTATTTGCTAAAAATAAAAAGTGTGGAGCGGGCCACAAGACCTGCTCCACATCAAAAAACGATCCTAGGATAAAATTATGAGCGATCGACCGTACCGACGAAAGTTCAGAAGCCGATCGGCAAAATAAGACCCTCGCGGGCCATGACAGCCTTGGGGAAAGCGATTTGCACATCTTCGGCGATGCGATCGAGAAAATCGTCAGTATGAGCCGGATCGTGGTGAAAAATCACCACTCGTTTCACCCTTGCTTCCTTAGCCATTCTCACCGCTTCCTGCCAAGTCGAGTGTCCCCAACCCACCTTCGGAGACTTGGGATTGTGATATTCCTCGTCGGTGTACATCGCATCGTAGATCAGCACGTCAGCGTCGAGGGCCAAATTGTAGACATTCTCATCTAGTCGATCGGGAAAATGCTCCGTATCAGAACAGTAAACCACCGAACGTCCCTGCCAACTCACCCGATATCCCATAGCAGTATTCGGGTGATTCAGAGAACCAGTCCTAATCTCAATATCGTCCAGCATCATCGTCTGGTTGTGATTGAGTTCGTAGAAATTCAAATCTGCAGGCAAACCCATCAGTGGCACCGGCGAATTCGAGTGCAGAATCCGTTCCACAAAATGCCTTTTGAGACAATCGCCATCCGGCGGAATCGCCCCATAAATATCAAACCTATTGCCGCGGATAAAAGCTGGGGCGAACAGCGGGAAACCTTGAATGTGATCCCAGTGATAGTGAGTAAAAAACATATAAGCTTGCACCGGCATTTCTTGCATCAACTGGTCTCCCAGCATCCGCAAGCCTGTTCCGCCGTCAAAAATCAAGCGTTTGCCAGCTACTCGCATTTCCAAACAAGAAGTATTTCCGCCGTAGCGAACAGTTTCCGATCCTGGTGTCGGAACACTGCCCCGCACGCCCCAGAACTGTACGACAAAATCATCCATACCTTTTATTGATTCCGAGGGTTGAGGGCAATCAACGGGAGTTGCCGCTACAGAGGACAAGCTGATTTCCATTTTAAAATTCAGACTTTAAGGTTCCACATTGTCCGTGATGGCGCAGCAGATGGTCGCACAACACTAAAGCTACCATTGCTTCCACCATTGGCACAGCTCTTGGCAAAACGCAAGGGTCGTGCCGTCCTTTGGCCGCTAGCAGCGTTGCTTCACCCTCTCGGGTAACTGTGCGCTGCTGCTGGCGAATTGTCGCAGTTGGTTTGAAGGCCGCCCGCAGAATGATATTTTCACCGTTAGCAATGCCACCCTGAATTCCGCCGGAACGATTCGTCACTGTACGAATTGCCCCTTGTTCATCAGTATAGTATTCATCATTGTGTTCGCTGCCCAAAAGCATAGTCCCGGCAAAGCCAGAACCAATTTCAAAACCTTTGCTGGCAGGTAAGGACATGATAGCTTTTGCCAAGTCGGCTTCGAGTTTGTCGAATACGGGCATTCCCAGGCCTTTGGGTACGTTGCGGGCGACGCATTCGACTACACCGCCGATCGAATCTCCGCTGTCGCGCACTTTTTCGATCAGTTCAATCATTCTTTCGGCGCAGTCGGCATCGGGACAGCGGACGATGTTGCTTTCTACTTGTTCTAAGGTAACAGTGTCCGGGTCGGCGACGCATTCTAAGTGTTTGATGCGTTTGACGTAGCCGACGATTTCGACTCCAGCGGATTGAGAGAGAATTTTTTTGGCGATCGCCCCTGCTGCTACTCTACCAATAGTTTCCCTCGCCGAACTTCGACCTCCGCCTTGCCAGTTCCGAATTCCGTACTTAGCATCGTAGGTAGCATCGGCGTGGGAAGGGCGGTAAGTTGTCGCCATTTCGCCGTAATCTTGAGGGCGAGTGTCTTGATTGCGGACTAAAATTGCGATCGGAGTTCCCAGAGTTTTGCCTTCAAACACGCCGGACAGAATTTCGCAGGTATCTGCTTCTTTGCGGGGCGTCGTAATTTTGCTTTGGCCCGGGCGGCGGCGATCGAGTTCCGCTTGAATGAACGATGCGTCTAGCGACACCAGGGGCGGACAACCGTCTATTACTACTCCCACACCGCCGCCGTGAGATTCCCCAAATGTCGATATCCGAAATAAATGCCCGAAGGTGTTGCCCATAGTGCTTTCGCCTGAAACCTGATAATTTTTACTTTAACTGGAAGATATATTTTCCCAATAGAGATTTACTGTATTTTTGCAGAATATAGCATTGAGCGGATACGGCGAAAGGTCGATCGGGCCAAAGCAGAAGTTCGATCGCTTCGGAGAAGGGGAGAGGGAGAGAGGGCGAGAGGGGGAAAATTGGGCAAACCTTCCTTCTTCCTTCTTCCTTCTATCCTTTACATCCCTTACATCCGTTACATCCGTTACATAATCTGTTGCCGAACTTCCTTCTTCCTGACATCCGTTACATCCGTTACATCCGTGGAGCGAATCCGTTGCCGAACTTCCTTCTTCCTTCATCTCTAATCTTCGTGTTCTTCAAAAGGATCTCTCAATTGCTTGGCGGGAGGGCCGAAAGCCGTGTAAATCGTGAAGCCGGTGATTGCCACCAGACACACACCGAGAGTAATACCGAGAAATGCTGCTGGTTCCATATTGGGGAGCAATTATGAGTTATCCACTCTATAATATTACAAAAAATAACAATCCGTCTCAAAGTCTACTGATTTTAGGCTGGGTAGGGTATGGCAGCATCCGGGGGAGACGGGGAGACGGGGAGAGTCGGAGACTGCGGGAGAGTCGGGGAGTGGGGGGTCTAAAAAATTGCGATCGCAATTAGCGGTGGAAGTATGTCAAACTTTTCTGTAGAGATTCATTGTAGGTGACTTATGGCACAGCGAACTTGGTTAGGAGATATACTCAAACCCCTTAACTCAGAATACGGCAAGGTAGCCCCTGGTTGGGGAACCACCCTGTTGATGAGCGTTTTCATCGGACTGTTTTTCGTGTTCTTGTTGATTATTTTGCAAATCTACAACTCTTCACTGATTCTGGAGAATGTGGATGTCGATTGGTCGAGTCTCGGCCGCTAAAATTTGAGCGCGAAACAGTCAGGCTAACAGTAAAAGCTGAGGGTAGAGGAGAAAGGGTAAAAGCTAAATTTTCCCATTTTCCCTTGCCCTTTCCCGTTAGTGGCTCGTAATTTAATGCTAACTAATTAAACAAAATACCGGAGAAAAAACATGAATATTTTTGGAATTGGCTTGCCGGAAATGGCCGTAATTTTTACCATCGCCCTGTTGGTATTCGGCCCGAAAAAGTTACCTGAAATTGGTCGGAGTTTCGGAAAAGCACTGCGGGGATTTCAAGACGCTTCGCGGGATTTTGAGTCGGAGTTTACGCGGGAAGCCAAGCAGTTAGAAGAAGCAGTCGCAACTACCAAAAAGCCCGAACCCGAAAAAATCGCGGCAGCCAAGGAAGATACCGCAAACAGTTAGATGAATAACACTCAGAAGTCGGAAACACCAGCGGAGTTAATAATTCCCCAGCTAATAGTTGGCTTGGGAAATCCAGAACCAAAGTACGATCGCACGCGACACAATATCGGCTTTAATGCAGTGGATACCTTGGCTAAATCTTGGCAAATTTCCCTGTCAGAAAACCGCAAATTTCAAGGCATATTTGGCGAGGGAAATCGGCCGCGAGGACAGAAAATCCGCTTGCTGAAACCGTTGACGTACATGAACCTGTCCGGCCAATCGATTCGGGCGGCCACCGATTGGTACAAAATACCTCCAGAGTCCGTATTAGTAGTATACGACGATATGGATTTGCCGATCGGCAAACTCAGAATGCGGCTAGCAGGTTCAGCCGGCGGCCACAACGGCATGAAATCAACAATTTCTCATTTAGGTACAGACAAATTTCCCCGCTTGCGGATTGGCATCGGCAAACCTCAAAACGATCCTGCTAAAAATGACAAAGATACGATTTCCTTCGTATTAGGAAAATTTTCCTCAGAGGAAAGTCAATTAGTAGAGAAAGTGCTTAAATTAGTTGTAGAAGCTGTGGAACTTAGCCTCCATCAGGGAGTAGAAAAAGCCATGAGTCTTTACAACAATCGTACCATTGCAGAAACAAACGCGGAAACAAAAAGGTGAGTTCGAGACGTTTGCCCGAAACAACTGCATATGTCCGAGTGACTGGCCAATCTTGGCTAAAAGGCACCATTGAGGGTGAAGTAAGTGCCGGCAATTTTGAGTGGCAGTTTCAGTGGCGTTTCACCGCAGAAAAAACACTGATACTGGAACCATCTCGGGGTAGGGCATTGATTCAAGAACCGCTGCACCGTTTTCTGGAGAAATGGGATTATCAGCTTGAACCGGGCGGGGATTATTCCTTTACGGTTCGTGCTCAGTTTTAATACTCAGAAACCGGGTTTTTACGAAATACTTCGTTACCACACCCTAAAACTCTCAAAAACCCGGTTTCTTTGGCCTGGAAACACCTTGAGTCAGAAACCGGGTTTTTACGAAATACTTCGTTACCACACCCTAAAACTCTCAAAAACCCGGTTTCTTTGGCCTGGAAACACCTTGAGTCAGAAACCGGGTTTTTACGACAATACTGCACTGCAACACGCTAAAAATCTCGGAAAAACCCCGTTTCTTTTGCCTTGACGCTACGAACTAAGAAACCGGGTTTTTCCGAGATTTATGGTTTTCAACAAGTATTTTCGTAAAAAACCCGGTTTCTGGCCTCTGATGAAATGCTGGATAATCAATTGATTGGTGGTGATTGCAGCAATTCTTGAATTAAAGCAGGTGGAGTTGCTTCTCGGTAAGCGCCACAATAATACATCGTCAAAACAGCTTTGTAAGCCCAGTGATTGGAAGGCACATCGGTAAAAGGATTTGGCAGAGTTTCAGCCTGATTTTGCAAGCAAGCTTTGAGAATTTGTTCTCGCGTTGGCTGCACTTGAACTAAAGAATTATTTAGCTTGACTTGTGCGGTAGTTTGTGCTTTTACAGAAGCATAAAAGTTGGCACTAATTAGCAGTATAGCTGCGGCAAAAATCGTGAGTTTCATAGGTAATTGGTCATTGGGAATTGATAAAATGACAACAGTCAACTGACAACTGACTACTGACTAATTTTTCGCATTCCTACAGCCAAGACGCTCAAAAACAAAAGCCCCACTGCCCCAGCCAACGGATTGCCGTTAATTCCAGTGACCCAATCGGGAACAGAGCCAGAATATCGCACTAACTCCCCGATGTTAATTATATAGTATCCCCAGACTAAACCTGCATGAAGCCCGATCGACAAACCCAGCCGATTTTGACGGCTTCGCTTTGCAAAAACCAGTATCAAACCCAGCAACAACAAGCCCGGAAACTGAGGCCAACTCCGCAGCATTGCCTCCACAGATTTGATAAAATGAGATAGGGCAAACACCAGACTATTTGCCCGCACAGAAATTTGATTGTTGTAATCCCGCTGCAATTCGTCCAGCAACCAACCACGGAATACCAACTCCTCCGCAAAACCCACTCCCAGGGCGCTTAATAGCCCTTCTGCGATGATTCGAGGCAAATTATCAGAATTTTGCCATGCGACAAAGCCGAACAGTCCTTGCACTAAAAATAGGGTAAAAGTGATAAAAGTGCCGATCGCCAATCCAGTCAAAAGCTCAAAACCGTTTTGTCGCGTATTGACTAAACCGTAACTTTTGAGCAATTGCGTTTGTCCGTAAACCTGTTTTCCCCAGCGCCGCACTAGGAACAGAAACTCGACAAACAACAATCCCATTGTCAGAATAGTTGCGAGGTTGCTATCTTTAACTAAGAGATAAATTGGTGCGGCGACGGGCAGCCAGATTGCTGCCAAGATGAATAGAAAAATTATTACTCGCAATAAAAATGGATAATTTGCTATTTTGTGGGCGGTAATCATTGGTGGTAAATTCAACAGATTTTACATAACATTTATAGCGACACATATCGGCGGTTGAAACCGCATCTACACAAACGATGTCCGGATGGTGCGCGGACTAAAGAAAATAACGTAATTTCAACGACCTGGTTTTCTTCAACCGGCGTCGGCACGTGAGTGTTTGTGTAGACGCGGTTTCAACCGCAAGAGTCTTCTCTACGCAGATTATTATAAACACGGCATTACGGAGTCCCCAATGTACAAAGCCCACAGAAAAAGCTAGAATAGCATCATATCGGTTAAAACTTTAAGTGAAGCAAAGCTATAACATCAGGTAACAATGACTGAAGTATCGGATTTCTCAAATGTCGATCGCGAATTAGACGACACAATATTAAGTTTCGCAGACATTCAAGCAGAACTCAACCTGCGCCGCGCTAAAGATGCTCTGCGAGATATAGTAGAAAATCTCGACTTGACACCACAAGAGCGAACTGGACTGGAGCCGGAAATTGGCGGCTTGGAAACAATGCTGGACAAGCTAGAGCGCGCTTGCGTCCAAATTGCTGTGTTTGGGATGGTGGGAAGGGGAAAATCTTCGGTTTTAAACGCGCTACTCGGTCAAAATGTGTTTGAAACTGGCCCTACTCACGGGGTGACTCGTACCACAACTATTGGAAAGTGGGATGTCGGAGATGGTGTGGATGACGGTTTACCCGATCGACTTTCGCCAGTTATTTACCGTTTGTCGCAAGTAGAATTAATCGATACTCCGGGAATAGATGAAGTTGACGGCGAAACTCGCGAACTTTTAGCCCGCCGCGTTGCTAAACAAGCCGATTTGATATTGTTTGTAGTTGCTGGCGACATTACGAAAGTGGAATATCAAGCACTTTCGCAATTGCGGGAAGCCGGAAAACCCATGTTATTAGTTTTCAATAAAATTGACCAGTATCCCGATGCAGATAGGCTGGCAATTTATCACAAAATTCGGGACGATCGCGTGAGAGAATTGTTATCTCCCGATGAAATTGTGATGGCGGCAGCGTCGCCTTTGACGGCGCGGGCAGTGCGCCGTCCCGATGGCAGTATGAGCGTGCAAATGAATCGCACTTTACCGCAAGTTGAGGATTTAAAATTAAAGATTTTGGAGATTTTAGACCGGGAAGGAAAATCTTTGGTAGCGCTGAATACGATGCTTTGTGCGGGGGATATTAACGAGCAGTTGGTGCAGCGAAAAATGGAGATTCGAGAAGACGCGGCTAACCGAATTATCTGGAATGGGGTAATGACTAAAGCTGTGGCGATCGCCCTAAATCCAGTTACTGTAGTTGATATTCTCAGCGGTGCGGTAATTGATGTGGTAATGATATTAACTTTATCTAAAGTTTACGGCATTGCGATGACAGAAGCGGGCGCGGTAGAATTGCTGCAAAAAATTGCATTGAGTATGGGGGGAATTACTGCGGGCGAATTGGTGGCAAATTTGGGTTTGAGTTCTTTAAAAGGATTGTTGGGTTTGGCGACACCGGCGACGGGAGGTTTGGCCTTGGGGCCTTATCTTTCTGTGGCTGTGACTCAAGCTGCAATTGCTGGGGTTTCTTGCTACGGAATCGGTCAAGTTACTAAGGCTTATTTGGCTAACGGTGCTTCTTGGGGAGATGAGGGGCCGAAGGCTGTTGTCAGCAAGATTTTATCTTCTTTGGATGAGGATTCTATTTTAAATCGGATTAAGGATGAATTGCGGGCTAAGTTGAATTTGGTAGACGAAGGAAGAAGGAAGAAGGAAGAAGGAAGAAGGAAGAAGGAAGAAGGAAGAAGTTATTAGTTATTTGTTAGTTGTCACCAATGCCCGATGCCCTGTTTGGCCGATACCCAATGCCCAATTCCAAATATTATGTTATTAACCATTTCTACAACTCGCGTCCCAGCTACAGATTTGGGTTATTTGCTGCACAAACATCCCGATCGCCTTCAATGTTTTCCGATGACTTTCGGACAAGCCAGCGTGTTTTATCCAGAGGCGAATGCAGAAAAATGCACGGCGGCTTTACTGTTAGATGTCGATCCGGTTGGTTTGGTGCGGGGAAAATCGAAATCGGACGATCGCCCTCTCGAACAATACGTCAACGATCGCCCCTACGTTGCCTCTTCGTTTCTGTCTGTCGCCCTCGGCAAGGTCTTTAGTACAGCTCTATCCGGTCGCTGCAAAGACCGCCCAGAACTCGCAGAAACCCCAATTCCTTTAACAGTTAATCTCTCCGTTTTGCCCTGTCGCGGCGGCGAAAAGTTTCTGCGCGAAATGTTTGAGCCGCTGGGCTATCAAGTCGCAGCAAAACCGCTGATTCTTGACGCGCAATTTCCAGAATGGGGCGCGAGTCCTTACTTTTCGGTAGAACTGCAAAATACAATTCGTTTGGCGGATTTGTTGAGCCATCTTTACGTACTAATTCCGGTGTTGGATGACGACAAACATTACTGGGTTGGCGATGATGAAATCGAGAAGTTATTCCGTCACGGTGAAGGTTGGTTGAACGCGCATCCGGCGCGGGAACAAATTGCCGATCGCTATCTGAAACGCCAGCGCCGTCTGACGCGAATTGCTGTAGCGCAGTTAGCAGAATCAGATAATATTGACCCCGATTCTGTCGAAGTTTCTCACCAGCAAGAAGAGGAAGTTTTAGAACAGCGAATTAGCTTGAACGAACAGCGTTTAGATGCTGTGATGGAGGTTTTAAAAGCCAGCAATGTTAAGCGAGTTGTAGATTTGGGCTGCGGCGAGGGAAAACTGCTGCGATTGCTTTTGAAAGAAAGTGCGTTAGCGAAGCCCTCGCAGAGGATCGAACAAATTACGGGAGTCGATGTTTCCCACCGGGCTTTGGAAATTGCCACGAAAAGATTGCAAATAGAACGCTTATCTCCCGCACAGCAATCTCGGATTCAACTAATCCAAAGTTCGCTGATTTACCGGGACAGCCGCTTGACGGATTTTGATGCAGCGGCGGTAATTGAAGTGATCGAACATCTGGATTTAGATCGGTTGGCTGCTTTCGAGCGGGTGTTGTTTGAGTTTGTGCGGCCCAAAAGTGCGATCGTCACAACTCCAAATATTGAATATAACGTTAAGTTTGAAAACTTGCCTGCGGGCAAGTTTCGCCACCGAGATCACCGCTTTGAGTGGACGAGGGCAGAATTTCAAACTTGGGCGAATAAGGTTGCAGAACGGTTTGGGTTTGCTGTAGAATTTCGTTGTGTGGGAACCGAAGATGCAGAAGTAGGTTCGCCTACGCAAATGGCAATATTCACCCAATGCAAATAATACCGACATTCTGTTTGTGTCTACAATCTAATTAAACTTGAAAAGATGCAGGCTTCAGCTATGAGTAAATCTCTTCAAACCCAGATAGTGAAAATTGACAATTCTCAGGGAATTCACATTCCCAAATCTTGGTTAGAGCAAATTGGTATTAGCGGAGCAGTAGAAATCGAAGTTCAGGGCGATCGGATCGTCATTCGTGCAGCCCTAAAACCGCGAGCAGGTTGGGATGAAGCGTTCGCAAAAATGGCAGAGCAACATGATGATGTCCTGCTTGATGATGTCACCGCTACAGAGTAGGAGGAGCTTGAGTAGCAATAGTAGTCAAACCTTTTGATATTTTTGTAATTAACCTTAACAAGCCGGCCAACGAGTAATATCAACTCAGCTCTTCATTAGAATTATTTATCTCTATTCTCTCTCTGTGTTCTCTGCGCTCTCTGCGGTTAAATAATCTTGATGCAACCAAAAACGAGATAAATCACAATTATTAAACAATGAAAATTACCCTTCCCGAACTATCCCTAGTCGTTCTCATCGGTGCATCCGGTTCCGGGAAATCTACCTTGGCGCGCCAACATTTCCTGCCGACAGAAATCATTTCATCAGATTACTGCCGCGGCCTGGTTTCCGATGACGAAAACAATCAAGCTGCAACCGCTGATGCTTTTGAATTACTGCACTTTATCGTTGCTAAACGGCTAGCAGCAGGTAAATTAACTGTTATCGACGCGACAAATGTTCAGCCGGAAAGTCGCAAACCTTTGTTAGAATTAGCTCGAAAATACCATTGCATTTCGGCCGCAATTGTGCTGAATTTACCCGAAAAATTGTGTGCCGATCGCAATCAACAGCGTCCAAACCGCAACTTTGGCAGTCACGTAGTTCGCCGCCACGTCCAGAATTTAAAGCGATCGCTCCGAAATCTCGATCGCGAAGGATTTCGCTACGTTTACATCCTCCGCACCCCAGAGGAAATCGACGCGGTGGAAGTCGCAAGACAACCGCTGTGGAACAACCGCAAAAGCGATCGCGGCCCGTTTGACATCATCGGCGACATTCACGGCTGCTGCGGCGAATTAGAACAATTGCTGCAACAGTTGGGCTATCAAATTGTGGAAAAAACCAGCGAGTCCGGCTTCTGGGATTTTCCCACCTACGCGCACCCAGAAGGGCGTAAAGCCGTGTTTTTGGGCGATTTGGTCGATCGGGGCCCCCGCATTCTCGACACCCTCAAACTCGCGCGAAACATGGTAGCTGCAGAAACAGCATTGTGCGTCCCCGGAAATCACGACATTAAATTGCTGAAAAAACTCAACGGCAAAAATGTCAAAATCAATCACGGACTCGAACAAACCTTAGCAGAAATAGCAGCTTTGCCCGACGAATCCCGCGAATCTGCGGAAACAGAAATCCGCCAATTTCTAGACAGTTTAATCGGGCATTACGTCCTCGACGGCGGCAAATTAGTCGTCGCCCACGCGGGGATGAAAGCAGAATTTCAGGGACGCGCATCCAGGAGAATTCGAGATTTTGCCTTGTACGGAGAAACAACAGGCGAAATCGATGAATTTGGCTTGCCAGTCAGATACAATTGGGCCGCCGAATATCGCGGCACAGCAGCAGTTGTTTACGGACACACGCCAGTCTCGGAAACAGAATGGTTTAACAATACCGTTGATATTGACACGGGCTGCGTTTTCGGAGGCAAACTAACAGCTTTGCGCTATCCCGAAAGAGAATTTGTCAGCGTTGCGGCTGCTAGAGTTTACTGCGAACCTGTGAAGCCGATCGCACTTACTGCTGTTACAACTCCTCTCACCGCCCAACAGCAATCTGACGATATATTAGACATTGCCGACGTATTGGGCAAACGGATCATTTCCACTCGCCTGCAAAACAACATTACGATTAAAGCAGAAAATGCGATCGCCGCCCTGGAAGTAATGAGCAGATTTGCCGCCAATCCCAAATGGCTGATTTATTTACCTCCCACAATGTCTCCCGTTGCTACTTCCAAAGAACCGGGACTTTTAGAACATCCAGCCGAAGCATTTAGCTACTACCAACAACAGGGAATATCAACAGTTGTCTGCGAAGAAAAACACATGGGTTCCCGTGCAGTTGTGATTGTTTGCCGAGATGAATCGGCGGCTAAACGGCGCTTCGGGATTCTTAACAACAGCATCGGTATTTGTTACACCCGCACCGGACGGCATTTTTTCAATAATTCTAGTAGAGAAGCCGAATTTTTAGCTAGAATCAATGTTGCTTTAACTGCTAGCAATTTTTGGGATAAATTTCAAAGCGACTGGGTTTGTTTGGACTGCGAATTGATGCCTTGGTCTGCCAAAGCTCAAGAATTATTGCAGCAACAGTATGCCACAGTGGGAACAGCTTCTAATACTGCATTTGCGGATGCAATTAAGAACTTAGAACAGGCAAGCCAGCGGGGAGTTGAAGTTAGCGATTTGCTGAGTCGCTACCAAGAGCGATCGCAACTAGCGCATCAATACGTTAAAGCCTACCAGCGTTACTGCTGGCCTGTAAAATCTATCTCCGACCTCAAATTAGCACCTTTCCACATTTTGGCAACCGAGGGAAAAGTTCATACTGACAAAAATCACTGTTGGCACATGGAACAGATTGCAGAAATTTGTCAAGCTGACCCGGAATTGCTGTTAGCCACCGAATACAAAGTAGTGGAAATTGCCGATTCTGACAGCCAATCCGCCGGGATAAAATGGTGGGAAAAACTGACTGATGCGGGAGGCGAAGGAATGGTTGTCAAACCAATGGAATTTATCGTTAAAAATAGCAATAAACTGGTACAGCCTGCGGTAAAATGTCGCGGCAAAGAGTATTTGCGGATTATTTACGGTCTGGAATATTCATTGCCGGAACATTTGGAAAAATTGCGATCGCGCGGGCTTTCCGGGAAGCGTTCTTTAGCGTTGCGAGAGTTTGCTCTCGGTGTAGAATCATTGGAGAGATTTGTGGCGGGTGCTCCTTTGAGACAAGTTCACGAGTGCGTTTTTGGAGTTTTAGCGATGGAGAGCGAACCTGTCGATCCGAGGCTGTAATCTGAAGGTAGAAAGCAGGCGATCGCTCACACATCTCTCCCTATTAATCGTTGTACTTCCGATGTCGATAAATTCATCATTTGTGCAACTTGCTCTAAATTTATTCCCGAATTTAACAGGTTAGAAATGAGCGATCGCAAGGCTGATTCCGCCGCCATTCGGGCTTGTTGCTCTTCCTCATGAGTCTTCAGAAACTCTCCTGTTTGAGGATTTCTAAACCTCAATTCTCCAGAGACTATGTGTAATTCCAGTCCCAATACTTCGCTGTACAGCCACAGCGTATCGAAGGCGATATTATTGGCGGGAATCGGCTCGTACTGGTTGTTGACTAAACGCAGTCCTTGCAATATCGGATTCAGATAATCTCCAGACGGATCGTACTGAAAGTATTCGCTGATTCCCAAAGTTCGATAGGTTTCTGGTTTGGTTTCTTGGTCTACATCTTGAGTTGTTTCCGATGTGATTTCTAAGACAAACTGCGGGGCTATCCCGGCTTCTTTCCAGATTTTATAGTTATCTCTTTGGCGTTTTCTGACTCCGAATACTACATAAATATCGGGAGCAACTACTGCTGCTTTATTGCCTTCTTCGTAATAGACGAAAGAATTTGCTGACACGTATACATCCGATCGCCCTTGAAAGTGCAGCTTCAGAGCTTCCACGCCGTAAGTAAGGTAATCGCGCGTGATATCGCTTTCCGCCATCGGCTCTCCGTCGCTGCTGGGATATTCAATTTCTGATTGTTCGATAGAAGTGAAAACTGTCACAGTTTAAGCCTCCTCAGTTCTCGCAAATCCGATTATTCGTAAATCTCAGAAACCGGGTTTCTCTCTATATTTCTCATCACCCAACCAAAAACTCCAAGAATACCCGGTTTCTCGCCCTCGTAAATCTCAGAAACCGGGTTTCTCTCTATATTTCTCATCACCCAACCAAAAACTCCAAGAATACCCGGTTTCTCGCCCTCGTAAATCTCAGAAACCGGGTTTCTCTCTATATTTCTCATCACCC
>NZ_CAWPRX010000002.1:0-33629 GCF_963890365.1 Tychonema sp. LEGE 07196
TCGCTGGGCTGCAAGCTAATTGTCCCCCCGGCACTGCTGACGGAATTGCTGCCGCCCCTGAAGTCAATGCCGTTAGCAGTCAGAGCGATATTGCCGCCGCTAGCGTTGACTCCGCCCAGAGAAATGCTGCTGGCAAAAATGTTAATGTTGCCACCTTGAGTCTCGATTAAATCCTTGGAGTCGTTGACAAAAAACACTCCGCCCGATCGAAATGTTACGCTGTCTCCGGTTTGCGCTTGCAGTGCGAGTTTGTTGTCGGGTAAGTCTTGGAGGGTGATGTAGCCGGGGGTTTCTACAACTACGTTGCTGCCGGCCGCCATCTGTTCCAACTGCACTTCTGAGATCGATGTTTCAGTGGGTGATTCTGTGGATTGGAGTTCCCCGCCAGCAGAGGATGAAAAGCTGTTTTCGCCGCTACCGCTGACGATCGCAATATTTGCCGGATCGAGCCACAAATTGCCGATCGCCCCGTTAGGCGCGCGGGTATCCACCTCTCCTTGGAAAGTTAGAGCATTTTTACCCGAAACTTCCACTCTGCCGCCGTTTCCTGCTGCTGTGCCCCCGCGAGCCGTAATATTGCCGAAGAAGCGAGTTGTATTGTCTGACCAAATTGTGGCTGTGCCGCCGTTGCCGCGGTCGATCGCGTCTGCTGCGATCGTAGAATCAGGACTAACATAAGTTACCAAAGCGTTTGGCACCGGTTCCGTCCCCCGGAAACCGCCGCCGACGCGCACGACTCCTCCGCCATCTGTCCCCGAAGCATTGATATTTGCGCCGAAGAGTCCGACTTTTGACCCTAAAATATTGACTGTGCCCCCAATGCCGCGATCTGAACCAAATACATTGACAGCACCTGATACGATCGCGCTTCCGGCATTTACCGGCACTGTTTGGCCGCCAGTCAGGATTAATTGACCTTGTTCGTTAGTCGTTAAACCTGTGGCTGACTCTACGCCCGGGCCAGTCAGCAACACAGGTAAAGTAACTGGGGCGATCGCCGATTTGTCTGACTGCAAAGACGGAGTAATTTCTAAACTCAATAAATTACCAGTCTGACTGATGCGGACTGTATTGCTTCCCCCAACAGCAGCCACCGTAATTTGACCTCCGGGGGCGGACAATTGCCCGGTATTTATCGCGATTCCCCCCAGCAAAGTTAAATTTTGACCCCTGCCTACTGCCAAATTTCCAGCATTGACAACTGTCGCAGATTCTGAGTTTTCAAAATTAAATTGACTTGGATTTCCCAGCAATGATTTGTAATCGTTAATTCCCCTTGAAGCAAACCAGCCGTCGCCGAAACCAATCTGCGTTGCAGTTGTTGCCAAAAAAGACCCCGGCACGTTCAATGTCGCATTTTGACCGAAAACAATTCCCGCCGGATTCATTAAAAATAAATTTGAGTTTCCCCCGCTTACTGAAATCAGGCCGTTAATGACGGAAACATTGCCGCCGGAAATTCGCCCTAAAATATTTTGAATATTGGGATTAGTTATAAAATTAGCAATTTGACCTTCGCTGAGATTAAATTGGCTGAAGCTGTGAAACAGATTTGCGCCGTTTCCCGACAGTTGTCCGCCTCTAATTTCTAAGCGATTTTGCTCCTGATTGACAACAGTATTAGTACCGTCATTTGCCGGCACGACAGGTTGCGATCGCGCTGCTAGCGGTAGCAGCCAAAAACCTAATGTCAAAATTACAGCAGAGCGAAAATAGGTCATCAGTTATTAGTTATTAGTCATTAGTCATTAGTCATTGGTCATTAGTCATTAGTCATCAGTCAGTGGTGATTGGTCATTAGTTGTTGGTTGTTGGTTGTTGGTTATTGGTTGTTGGTTGTTGGTTATTGGTTATTGGTTGTTGGTTATTGGTTGTTGGTTGTTGGTTATTGGTTATTGGTTGTTGGTTGTTGGTTGTTGGTTGTTGGTTGTTGGTTATTGGTTGTTGGTTATTGGTTGTTGGTTGTTGGTTATTGGTTGTTGGTTGTTGGTTACTTGCTACGAATTCCTAATCCCTCCGCAACGCTAGAGCCCAATTCTCAATTCCAAATAACAACTAACAAATAACAACTAACAAATAACAACTAACAAATAACAACTAACAAATAACAACTAACAAATAACAACTAACAGCTAACAGCTAACAGTCAACAATTCCCAATTCCCCATTCCCAATTCCCAATTCCCCATTCGCCATGCCCCATTCTAATCTATTGTAGTTTTGATTTTTTTTGAGCTGTAATGTTCCGCTAAAGTGCCAATAAACTTAAAAAGCTTGCGGGCACGGGAGTTTGCTCCCAGGATGCAAATCAGTGTCTTTGAGTCGATCGCCCTCCAAAACCATCTTTTGCCAGAATTTCAGAAATACCAAGCAGCTTCCGTATTTATCGGTCGCAGGTGTCTTGACAAAACGCCCGGTGAGTCCTAAGATTGAAGCAAAGATTTGGATGAGAAGGTAAAAACCCACAAAATAACTGCCTCCTCTAGCAAAATTAAAAACAAAATATTGATGCTATTAGGGACAGATAATGCAAACTCAACCCTTCCCATTTTTAAATGAACAAGTAGTTGAACGGATCTTTGCCTCTGGCCAACTGACTCGCGATGACAGACAGCGAATTCAGTCAATGCTCTTAGACGAGTCGATCGGCGAACATGAATTGAGTTTAGTTGAAAAAGTAATGTCAGGCGTAGTCAATGGCCTACTTGACGTACTCAATTAGTTAAGAAATTGCTGGGATATGTGCGGAGGCCCTCCGCACATATCCGTTTTTATGATGTTAATCGATCGGACGCGATGTGAGATGCTTGATGCAGAAACCGGGTTTTTGGCCGGGGCGTGAGTCCGGGACTGTTTCAAATCCAATCGAAAGTCCTTCTAAAAATCATCATCGTCCTCATCGGAGCTCTCATCCGAACTCTCGTCGGGACGCACAAGTTCCGAAGGAGGCCTATCGCTACTCCAGGCCCACCACACGCCGCCGCACTGACAGCGATAAAATTCTTGCCACTTGCGACGCTGGAACTCGCTGTATACTGGCGATCGGCGATTAATCCAGACCTCGCGGGCATCAGTGCAGCTAGCACCGCACTTGGGACAGCAAAACTCAGTAGCGTGAACCGCCATCGCAGTCCATTCGGGAGGATGTGGAGCAAAAGCTTCCATGTGTTGCGTGTTTTTATGTGAACTGCTGGTAATTACGGCAAATCAACGGTTGCTAAAAATCCGCTTCCGCTGGCGCTGACATAAACAACGACATAAATACGCTGTTGAGTGCGTAATTCATCTGCTAATTATTTTTTTTGGCACTTGCCGTCCGATGAATAGTATAACTGATGTGGTGCAAACCGTCGATCGGCATTCTCAGCTATTTTAAGGACTAGACTCATGTCTATTTACAACTTTATCTCATTTCTGGGCATTTTTGGGCTCTGCGCGATCGCCTGGATTTTCTCAGAAAACCGCCAAGTTCGTTATATACCTTGGCGCGTCATCATCTGGGGAATTGGCCTGCAATTAGTCTTAGGATTTTTAGTATTCCTGTTTCCCCCAACTCGCATCGCCCTAGAGTGGTTTACAGGCTTGCTCGATGGAGTATTCACCGCTGCTGACACCGGAGCGAGATTTGTATTCGGGAGCAATATTGTACCAGTACCGGGTAAAGAGCCGGCAATTAATTTAGGATATATTTTCGCCTTTCGAGCTTTACCGACAGTCGTCTTTTTTTCCGGCCTCATGGCTTTACTTTATAACATCGGCGTAATTCAAATTGTCACCGAAGTTTTTGCCAAAATATTTTATAAGACAATGCGGTTGAGCGGCGCGGAAGCACTAAGCGGCGCAGCCAATATTTTCGTAGGAATAGAAGCAGCAATTGTCGTCAAGCCTTACTTGCCACAAATGACTCGTTCCGAACTTTGTGCCATCCTCTCCTGCTGTTTTGGAACCGCCGCTTCATCAACTTTAGCAATTTACGTCAGCTTTCTCAAGCCTGTATTTCCAAATATTTTAGGACATTTAGTTTCCGCCTCAATTATCGCCATTCCCGCTTGCTTTGTCATCTCCAAAATATTAGTTCCCGAAACAGGAATACCGCTGACAATGGGCGGCATCCCCAAGGAAGAACGGAAACCTCAAGGCCTCGGCGAATTTATCAGCGACGAAATTTCGGAAATCGACGGCGAAGCGCTCAAACAAGAGACTGTGGGCGGAGAACCCATCGAACGAGTCAGCCCTTTGGATGCAGCGATAATTGGCGCATTGGACGGCGTGAAGATGGCAGTAGCCATCGCCGCTGTTTTGATTTTAATCTTGGGCTTAGTTTCCTTAATCAATCAATTCTTTGGCTGGTTGGCCGTGTTGCCGGCTCCCATCGGCACAATCTTTAGTTTTGTAACCCTGCAAAACATCCAAGGAGTCTTATTTTACCCGCTAACCTTGTTAACTGGAGTTCCCATTGAAGATTCTTGGGTAGCATCAGTAATCATCGGGCGGCGACTGTTAGAAACCGCAATTCCGCCCTATCAAAGTTTAGCAGAAGCGGCGGCAACAGGACTGATTAGCGATCGCACAGTTTTGATTGTCAGTTACGCCCTTTCCGGCTTCGCGCACCTAGCATCCGTCGGTATATTTGTCGGCGGTACGATCGCCCTAATTCCCTCCCGGCGCAAAGACATTTCCGAACTCGGTTGGAAAGCATTATTTGTCGGCACCTTAGCAACAATGATGATTGCCTGCATCGCCGGCTTATTTGACACCGGAGACGCGAGCATTTTAGGTGCTAAGGCAGCCCCTGCAGCCCCGATAACTGCCCCCGCTTCCCAAAAACAGCAGGCATCCCCAAGCGTAACTTCCCAGCCGTCAGTTGCCCCAGAAATTGCCAGCCCGAAGCCTTCGCCGAAGCGTGAAAAAGCAACTCCAAAAGCTCAAGAATCTCCTAAATCTGAATCGAAGAAAACGCCTTAAACAACGTATGAGTTAAGGACACTTAACGTCAAACCTAGTTCCAGTATTCTGTCTGGCAATTAAGGCCAGATCCCCCCTAACCCCCCTTCTTAAGGGGGGGACAAGAAGTGGTCAAAGTTCCCCTTTTATTAGACAGGAACTGGAAGCGGTCAAAGTCCCCCTTTTTAAGGGGGATTTAGGGGGATCTAGACTAAGTAATAAGCGAAATTCATCACACCAATTCCCTCTTCTTGATGACTAATGACCAATGACTAATTACTAATGACCAATGACTAATGACTAATGACCAATGACTAATGACTTCTTCCTTCTTCCTTCTTCCTTCTTCCCTCTTCCTTCTTCCTTCTTCCTTCAATCATGAATCCCGAACCTGAAATTCGACGCCTGTTAGATGTGATGCCCGCTTCCGGTCGCATGACGTGTAAAATTATTAATAAGCCCCAACAATCGACGGTAATTGATTGCGATTTTCCTTTGCCTTGGAATCAATCTCGACCGATTTATATTAATTTTGATTTGTGGCGGCTGCTATCTAAGCCGCAGCGAGATTTGCTGCTATTGCGAAATGTGAGTTTTTTGGGCAATTTCAAGTGGTTTAAAGCGGATATTTATCAAGGTGCTGCTCTGGCGGGAATTGTCGGGACTGTTGTAGAGTTGTTGCAGGGAGATGCGATCGGAATTGCGATCGCCGGTGGTTTAACGGGACTGGCGATGACTCGAATTTGGCGCGACAACCGCAGTTCGCAAGTAGAGTTAGATGCTGACGAGACGGCGATTAAAGTCGCTCTAAGGCGCGGTTACAGCGAAGCCGAGGCCGCCGGACATTTGCTGTCTGCTATTGAAGCTGCGGCGCAAATTGAAGGGCGCAGTTTGGATTTTAATGAGTTGATTCGGTGTCAGAATTTAAGGGCGATATCGGGTATTTCGGCGGTGGGCGTGCCGGATAGTGTGAGGAAAGATTGAAAACTACTTTCTTCCTAGCGTAGGTTGAACCCTTACGAAGTGAAACCCCAACAAAGCCTCGGAAACGGAGGGTTCGTATCGTTGACCGTTGTATCGGAATGATTTTTTAACCACAGAGGGCGCAGAGTACACAGAGAGAGAATATCTATCTGAATTATTCCGATGTTATCGGATTCGATCTAACTGCGAATAGTATTTTTGTAAAAAATCCCGTTTATGCTTAACTAGAGCAATGATAAATTTGATATTCATACCCGTCTACTGCAGGAAACTGGCGCGACTCAAGCTGACATTTTTGTGATGTTAAGTTGACAGGGGCGCGAAAATTTACCAACCACAAATCTAGCGGACGTTCTAATTGACTGAGTGTGCGATCGAGTATCCCCGTCACAATTTCCGGCGCATCCCTTCTCTGCTTAACCAAAAGAAACCGTGGAGAATCAAAGGCTTTAACTTCTTCCTTCTTCCCTCTTCCCTCTTCCGACCGACTTACATCCGTTACATCCGTTACATCCGTTACATCCGTTACATCCGTTACATAATCCGTTGCCGAACTTCCTTCTTCCTTCTTCCTAACATCCGTTACATCCGCTACAAAATCCGTTGCCGAACTTCTTTCCCATTCCCATCCAATCCCCATCAACTCTCCTATTTCTACATGAGTCTTTTGAGTAGTGGCAATTAACACGGGAACTTTCGACGAAACTTCGCGGATAATCGGAATTAAAAAATCTGGTTTGTAATATTTGCGATAGCCGAGATTGGAATTTACTGTGATACCGCTGACAAAACTCATTGCTAAAATTAACAATACTGCTTTTTTGCCAGCAATTTCTACGGTCGGTAAATTAAACCATTGACTTTTGACTGTAGGTGTGTTAAAAATAACGGCCAAGGTTGCTCCTAACAATAATATCGCGCCGGGAAAGTAGACGAAGTTGTAGCGGGCACCGCGAGTTAGGTCAATTCCTAGAATATATGCAAAGCTGAAAAATAGGAAAATTGCTCCGAGTACAAATCCACCGAAAATAACATTACCTAAACGATTATTTGGCGTTTTTAAGGAGTTTTTCTGAGCGCTAAATAGAACCGGAAGCGCCCACAGCAAAAATATTGCCATGCCGATCGCCGATACAGCCACTACTGCCAAATTTGATGATTCCACCGGCAGCAGCGACACGATAGTAATCCATCCAGCTAAAGCTTGAACAATCGGATTAATCAAATCTAAAAATGTGCGATCGCCACTGGCTATCCAATTAGTTAGTTCGCTACCATATTTATTTGATAAAAATACTGGCAACCACACTAAACCGCCTGCTAAAGTCCCCAGCGCTACTGCTAACAGCCGCCAGATAATTTGAAATTGCCCAATATTCGGCTGCTGATTATTTGAAGTTGCCAATTTCTGATTCAATTCCAGCCAAATTACAGCAATTAAGGCGATGGTTTCCGCGCCCAAAGTCAGCACGAAAAAGTAGTGAGAAGCAATTCCCAAACAGTTGACAACTATCCAAAGCAGCACAGCCCAAACAGGTAGCGGAGCGCGCTGCACCATTTTTTTTGCAGCGAATGTCAAGCAAAAAAGAGAGGCAATAACTAATAAGATTCCTAACGTATAATGGCGGGCTTCTTGAGCGAGATAAATGCCGTAGGGAGAAACTGCCATCATCGCGGCGGCACATTGACCGACTAAACGAGAATTGAATGCAAATTTGCCTAAAAAATAGATGGCGGGTACTGAAATTACGCCTAATAATGCCGGGAGCGATCGCCCGATCCAAACTAAACTATCTTCGGTCGGCCCAAACAACCGCATCCACCAGTGGGCTAGCATAAAATATACTGGCGGATGGTTGCTTTCTAGCAGCAAATGGTTTAGGACATCTCCAATGCCAGCATCGGGACGAAATTGCAGCGGTTGCAGTAGAGTGGAAAGGTCGATCGCCCGATCGACCGGCACACCGCGAAAACTGTTCCCCAAACTAAACACTAGAGTCGAAAACTCGTCCGTCCACAGCGGTTTCGAGTCCAAATTGGCAAAGCGCAGCATTAGGGCGATCGCCATCCACAGCAATATTAGCAACAGTTGTTTATTTTTAATCATCAATTCAGTCATTCAAAGGCCTTGGGAAGAAGAGTCATTATAGTTGATCCTTGACAGTTGACAGTTGCTAGTTGCTAGTTGTTAACTATCAACTGTTTAAAACCCTCCCTGCTTTCCTATCAACTGCCAACCGCCAACTGTCAACTGTCAACTGTCAACTTCCGTAACCCGCCAGCTCAGCTTCATATTGATCCAGAAATTCCACAGAGTCACGGCTGCGATCGCAATTAAAGTAGCCAAATATTCATTCATCCCCAAAAAATTAAACATCACATTAACCAGCAGCACATTCAAAATCAAACCCATCAAGCAAATTGTATTAAACTTCAACAGCCGTTTCAAGCGCTGCTTCATTCCCGGCTGTCGCTTAGAAATATCCCCAAAAGTCCACCAATCATTCCAAAAAAAGTTACTGATAATTGCCAACTCAGCAGCAAGAATCAGACTGCGAGTCAGCTCCCAATTTAATATCTCGCGCAGCACGTACAAAACTCCCATATCCACAAACACGCCACTGAAACCAACCACGCCAAACCGCAGAAACTTACCCATTGGCCAGCGGGCAAACCGCAATATGAGCAAATGCCGCAAATACTCAATATACTGTTTTCCAGTAACTTTGCTCTCGCCTTCCTTCCGCTCCTGAAACACGTAACCAACTTCTCCAATCCAGCGGATGTTTCCCCTCCCAAGCACTTCAATCAAAATTTTGTAACCGGCAGGATTCATGGTTTTGCCGGCAATACAACTGCGGCGCACCATAAAATAGCCGCTCATCGGATCGGAAACTCGGCCCACCACTCCCGGTAGTACGATCAATCCGACTATTTGAGCTCCCCGCGACAACAATCGCCTGACAACGCTCCAGTCGCTCACCCCGCCCTCGTCAACGTGGCGGCTCGCAGCGGCCAAATCGGCTCCCCGCTGAATTTCTGCTAAAAGCTGCAACAGTGTCTCCGGCGGATGCTGCAAGTCGGCATCGATCACCCCCAAAACCTCGCCCCTAGAGGCTTGCCACCCGCGAATTACGGCGGTGGAAAGTCCCCGCTCGTCTGATCGGCGCATCACGCGCAATTGCGGATATTCTGGTGTCAGGGACAGGGCAATTTCCCAAGTGCGATCGGGGCTGTCGTCATCGACTACAATTAACTCGTAGTTGCCAGGAATCATGCCATCAAGCAATTGAGTCAATTGTTCCACAATACTCTTGACATTCTTGCACTCGTTATAGGTGGGAATGACGAGGGAAAAATAAATGGGCGCTGTATCTGCGTCTGTAAAAGTTGAAGCGAAAGTCGGTACAGCAGGAATTTGCAAAAGTCCAGAAGGCACTGGTAACAGATGATTTGTTTGGTTGATGCCCATAAATTAAGTTTCACAAATTAAAAGATGCTTTGGTAAAAGTTGAGATTTTAGCAGAGCGTTCATCTACGATCGATTTGTTAAAATATAAAAACGCCTTAATTCTAGGCAGTAATTCTGTAACTGAGCCAAAAATAAAACTGTGGATGCAATTCTAGATCGAGCTTTACAAGGTTATAACATTTCTACCGCCGAAGCCTTGATACTTTTGCAACAAAGAGATCCAGAGGATCTCGCCCAAATTCAAGCAACCGCTGACTTGCTGCGCCGCCAACAATCAGGGGATACTGTTACCTATGTTATAAATCGCAATATTAATTTTACCAATATTTGCGAGCAGCATTGCAGTTTTTGTGCGTTCCGCCGCGACGACGGAGATGAAGGTGCTTTTTGGTTAGATTCAGCCCAAATTCAGGAAAAGGCAACTGATGCAGTGCAGCGGGGTGCGACGGAAATTTGTATGCAGGGCGGCTTAAATATTCAAGCTAAGCAGGGCGGCGCATCTTTGCCCTATTATCTGCAATTGGTAAAAACTATTAAAGATAAGTTTCCGCAGTTGCACTTGCACGCTTTTTCGCCGCAAGAAATAGAATTTATTGCCAGACAAGATAATCTGAGTTTCAGCTATGTAATTTCTGCTTTGCAAGATGCGGGAGTTGGTTCGATGCCGGGCACTGCAGCGGAAGTTCTCGACGATGCGGTGCGGAGGATAATTTGCCCGGAAAAACTAGATTCTGCAACTTGGTTAGAAATTGTGGGAACTGCTCACCGTCTGGGTTTGCCGACAACTAGCACGATGCTTTGCGGGCATATTGAGACTGCCTCTCAGCAGGTTTTGCATTTGGAAAAAGTGCGATCGCTCCAACAAACTGCAATTAACAACAACTATCCAGCGCGCATCACAGAATTCATTTTACTGCCCTTTGTCGGACAGGATGCACCGGCTCCTTTGCGGAGTCGAGTCGGCCGCGACCAACCAATTTTAGCAGATACATTGTTGCTCACCGCAGTATCTAGAATCTTCTTAGGAAATTTGATTTCCAATCACCAGCCAAGCTGGGTAAAACTGGGTTTAGATGGAGCTACAGAAGCGCTGAAATGGGGCTGTAACGATATCGGCGGCACTTTGATGGAAGAGCACATTACTACGATGGCCGGTGCGGTTGGCGGCAGTTGTCAGTCTGTGGAAGATTTGCAGAATGCGATTCGTTCTTTGGGGCGGGATTATCAGCAAAGAGATACAATTTATCGACCTCTGGGGGTTGACAAATTGGCAGGAATAGGTGTTAGCAGAAAATGAGCGATCGCCTTTCCCAAAAAACAAGACGCGAGTATTGTCTATCACGAAGCACCCACAAATGGCAGTGTATGGTTGACTGACAGTAACAATAATTCGCGGGTGTTGCGAGGCGGATCTTGGTTAAATGCTCCGGCAGAATACCGATCGGGATATCGTTAAAACTGGGATTCAGGCGATCGAGTCAACCATTTTGGTTTTCGGATAGTTTGTCCTACTGTGTGGAATTCATAGCCTTTGCATTGCTTATTCATCTGCGTCGGGATCTTCCTCTTCCTCATCCCATGTCGGTGTATAAGTTGAGTCTGGAGGCTGAGTTTCACCTAGTTCTATAGCTAGCGTTTTTCGATACTGTTCTGCTTCAGCAACCTTGGTAAATTTAATTTCCGCTTTTTTGACAGTTTTAGTTTGTTCGGCAATTGTTTCAAGTGCCGAGGTGATTTCATCTAATGTCACCTTAAAAAACTCCTTGCGCTGGTTAACTTTGTTCACGCTTCTATCTCGAAAACATTGATGCAATAAGTTTTCAGTTTGTGGAACGTTTTCCGAAAAAATCATTGCATGAATGTCAAAGGGAAATGGAACAGACGCTCCACTTAATTCTTTAACGCGATCGTCGGGTTCAAGCCTTCTCGTCATCCCAATTTTATAAATATTCTCTCCAAAAGAACCAATATTTGAAATGACGTAGATATATCCTGCTTTAGTCACCTGAGCGCGAGAAATCGCTCTTGTTTGACTAGCAAGAGCCTCTTGAAGTTGTTGATTTATTTCTTGAATTTTTCGCTCTAATTGTTCTCTCTGTTGACCTGTAGTTTGTTCGATTTCTCGGCGAGCTTTTTCTAAAGCTTGTTCCCGACGTTTTACTTCTTGTTCCGCATCTTTTCTCGCTTTTTCGAGCTCCCGGCGTTCTTTTTCTTCTTCGCGCATTTGCTCTCTAATTCTCCGCTGTTCTTCAGCTTCCTCCTGTTTTTTCTCCAGAAACTCATGAGTCAAATATAATTCTTCTAGTTTGAGAGCGCGATAACTAGGCATGATTTGACAGCGATTAGTTTCTGAGAGCTTGTTCAAGGTGTCAAAAGCTTTATTAATCCTGGTTTCTAATTTATTGGCATTGTTATATTTAACCTGAAGAATTGCAGCATCGCACTCGCCATTAAATGCTCTCAGTATTAGCGTCAGAAAGTCATCGGTCATTTTCTTACCTTTTTTCTGGCTGCCCTCTACTACCCAGGGTACACGACAGATGGCCGCCGTCTTATCTTTGAGCATTTTGCTTTGTTGGGTTCTAATTTGGTCAAGTCGGCGCTTGTATTCTTCAGAACTGCCAAAGTTATACTGTGATTTATAAAATCCAAAAGATTGAACGGATTCTGATTCTTCAACCTCACTAAGTTTTTGCTGGAGGTTTTGAATTTTAGCCTTTAGTTTTTTTTGCTCGCTTGCAAGCTGGTCTAGTTCCCCTTGTTTGAGATTGATGTTAGAATCTAATTGCTTTTCAAAGTCTTCTTTGGAAAAAAGCGAATCATATTTACGTAAAAGCTTTTTATGTTTAGTTAGTTTCAGTTGTGTGTATGTCAATGCGGCAGCTAGAACTAATGCGGATAATCCGAGGAGTGTTGACAACATATGACCCTGCATTTCTAAGTGAATACGTCTTAATATAACTGTAAGCTTGTGAATCAGACAAGTTTCCGGAAATTTAACTCGATCGCCCTTAGCACATATTCATCCGCATCAAGTGTAGTTTGGGACAATCAGCCGATCGCACTTTCCAAAACTTGCATCTTACACCATTTTCAATAACAGGCTTTCCCGCCTGTTCCACAACACATTAAATCAATGCTTTTTCGCTGATTCCGCCAGCCCGCCAGGGGTTGAAACTCCTGGCGGGCTGGCTGCCTTTCGGTTTAAGCCAGAGATGAGATTAAACCTTAAACTCTTCCCCAATCCGTCGCATCGCTTCCTCCACATTTTCCCGACTGTTAAAGGCCGAAATGCGGAAATAACCCTCACCCGCCGCGCCGAAACCAGAACCCGGTGTCCCTACCACATTGCAAGTTTGCAGCAACTTATCGAAAAACTCCCAACTCGTCAAACCGCAAGGCGTTTTTACCCACACGTAAGGCGCATTTTCGCCGCCAAAAACCTCAATTCCCGCCGCTGTCAATTTCTCGCGAATAATCGCAGCATTTTCCATGTAAAAATTGACTAACGCCTTAATTTGTGCTTTTCCGGCCTCAGAATAAACCGCCTCAGCACCGCGCTGGACGATGTAAGAAACGCCGTTAAACTTAGTAGATTGGCGGCGATTCCATAACTTCCAAATTTCGACATCAGAACCGTCTGCGGCTTTTCCTGTCAAAGTCTTCGGTACTACTGTTAAGGCGCAGCGAGTACCGGTGAAACCAGCATTTTTGGAAAAAGAACGAAATTCGATCGCACAATCGCGCGCACCCTCAATTTCGTAGATAGAATGCGGTAAACTCGGATCGGTAATATACGCTTCGTAGGCCGCATCGAAGAAAATAATCGAATTGTTCGCCTTAGCATAATTTACCCAAGCTTGCAAGTGCTCCTTCGTTGCAGTTGCGCCCGTCGGATTGTTGGGGAAACACAGGTAAATTAAATCGACTTTTTTGTCGGTGGGAATTTGGGCAGTAAAGTTGTTTTCTGCGGTAATTGGCAGGTAAACTAAGCCGCCGTATTCGCCATTTTCGTTCGCATCTCCCGTGTGTCCGGCCATCACGTTCGTGTCTACATACACCGGATACACTGGGTCTGTAACTGCGATCGTGTTATTGTTGCCAAAGATATCGAGAATGTTGCCGCAGTCGCACTTAGAACCGTCAGAAATAAAGATTTCCGAAGCATCAATTTCGCATCCCCGCGACTTAAAATCGTGTTCGGCAATTTTCTCGCGCAGCCATTCATAACCTTGTTCCGGGCCGTATCCTTTGAAGGTATCCCGCGAACCCATGTCTGCTACCGCCGCCACCATCGCCTCGCGACAAGCCGCCGGTAGCGGTTCTGTCACGTCGCCAATCCCCAGCCGGATGATGGGCGCTTGGGGATTCGCATCTGCAAAGGCTTTCACCCTGCGCCCAATTTCGGGAAACAGGTAGCCGGCTTTGAGTTTGAGGTAGTTGTCGTTGATAGTTGCCATAGTTCGATCGCTAGTTTGTCGTAAAATAGCTTACTGCTAATTGGTAGTTGGCTGTTGACTGTTGGCTGTTGACTGTGGGCTGTGGGCTGTTGGCTGTTGGCTGTTGGCAGATTGACAAAAAAATCAACTACCTTGTATAATTAGATATAGTGTGCAGTGCAGAAGCAATTATGGACGACATCGAGTACGCCAAACTCTATCAAGAACTGGCGGCAATTCTAAATGAGTTTAAATTGGATTGGGTAGTTCAACAAGTAGCAGATACTGTAGAGATAGGCAAAGTAATTCAAGAGCGATCGCTCAAAAGAAAGACACCCCTGCTCAAGATAGAAGATTATACCGCAAAAGAACAACTTTTGCTGTTAATTGATGCTGTCGGACAAGCGACGGTGAACACTTCCGAAATGGAAGACGAAATAGCTTATTTCTTGAAAGTAGAATCGGAAACCTCTCCTCTGGGTACAAAAATAATTTTTGCCAATTCAGGTGCAGAAACAGCCCAAACAATCGAGTTCACCTCCAACGTGACAGCCCCCCGCCACAAACAGGCGATCGCCCTCAAGCAATTACTCGAAAAACTGCCCTCAGAGCCGAGCAACTACACCGTCACTTCCGAAATTAAAAGCAAATTAAAAAACTCCATCGATCCCGATTTCAACGGAGCAGCAGAACAAGCAAGAATTTTTGACGCTTACCTATTCACCATCCTGCTAAAAGCAGTGGCCAATGAAGGCGGTAATATTTATTACAACAACGTTTTAGACGACGAAACACCGAAATATTTAACCTTTAGAAAAACAGCCGGAACAATCCACGGCACCGCACATCCATACACTCATGCTGTGGTGGAATTTCCCGACAAACCAGCCCTGGAAATTCACCTCGGAGTCAAAGTCCAAGGTAGAGCCGGAGTTCTGCACAACTGCAACGTTTTAATTTTGTACCAAAAAGAAGCGAATATCTGTCGCTTGCTCAACCGCGAACCCCGACACTCGCAAGTAATTTTAGCAGTAAAATCCGAACACAGCACCTCGGAACTTCAACTAGAAACGGCCGGTGCTTTTATCGGCTTAGCATCAGATATTCGCTACGAAGGCGGCAGCTATTTCATTTCTAACACTTACTCCCAGCCCGTAGCAAAACTATTAACAACTGCGCGCAAAAAATGGGAACTCAACATTTTTCCAAGGGCGACAAACGATGTCCACCGGTTGATGTACTCGTTTCAAACGATTTTTAAAGACTTTAAGGCGAGAAACTGATTCATATCAATTCCGGTTGTACCGTCAGGTGATGTTGACTGTTGACTGTTGACGGTTGACTGTTGACTGTTGACTGGAATTTATGATTCCGATGAAGAGAGGATTTGATATCATACCAATTTCATAAAGTAGCGCTAGATATTACCCCCCCAACCCCCCCTTATTAAGGGGGGGCTAAGACTTCATCCATAGCACATCTTTAGAAAAATGGTATCAATTCCGGTTGTACCGTCTGGTGATTGTTGACTGTCAACAGTTAACACTCAACCATTCAGTTTTTCGACCCGCCCGTCAACAGTCATTCGATTTTAGATTTTAGATTTTAGATTTTAGATTTACCCCACGGCTCAATTCGGGGGCTTGAGGATTTTAGATTTTAGATTTAGGATTAATTCCACGGATAAATCCGGTGGCTTGTACCGCCTTTGAAATTCGCTTGTCAGCAGTCAGCAGTCAACAGTCAACAGTCAACTGTTTCTGTTTTTCCTTCTTGTTTCAACATTTGCTACATTAGGCAAGGAAATCATCTATCATGTTGCGAGCACCCAAACCTTACGAATAATGTTTAAGAAAGATAAATCTTCCCTGCTGTTTGCGATCGGAGGCGCTACACTTCTGATCGGTTTAGGCTTTCTCGCGTACTACCTCGTCATTTCTCGCGGGCCCGCCAAAGACTTACCGGCGGGAGCAACGGTTGTCCCGCAAGATGCGATGATGGCTCTATCGATCACTACCGATGAATCGCAGTGGAATAAACTGCGAGAGTTTGGTACGCCCGAGTCAAAAGCTTCGTTTGAAAGGTTTTTAAGCGAATTGCGCGATCGCCTCCTGACAACCAACGGTTACGCCTACGCGCAAGACATTCAACCGTGGGTAGGTAACACAGCAATGGTAGCGTTTCTGCGAAACAAAACAGCAATACCAGTCCCCCCACGGACACCCAACTCGCCCCCGCCTCAGCCAATGCAGCAGTCAGTCGCAATTATCTTGCCAATTGCTAACCCGATTAAAGCCAAAGAATTATTAGCAAAACCCAGATCCCTCAACCAAGGAAAAATGGTTGAGCGCAATTATAAAGGCGTGCAAGTTACAGAAACTCAAGGTATACCCGATCGCAATTTTTCCGTTGCGGTACTCGGCACAAACTATCTAGCAGTCACCACAGATCCCACGGCTACAGACAGAATAATTGACACCTACAAAGGCGAACCCTCCCTCGCCAAAACCCCCGGCTATGCAGACGCCATCCAACAAATAAAAGATCCAGCAGCCTTCGGTCAACTCTACGTCAATATGCCCGTTGCAGCAGCCTTTACAGCAGCCAACTCAGCCCGCGAAATTTCCCCAGACAACCTGGAAAAACTGCAACAAAATCAGGGATTTGCCACCACAGCGACACTAGATTCAGAAGGCATTGGATTCAAATCCATCTCTTGGCTAAAACCAGATTCCACGAGAAAGATAGTGGTAGAAAACAACGCTTTAAAAATGGTTGACCGCCTCCCAAGCAATACAATCATGATGGTATCCGGCGGCAACTTGCAGCGTTTGTGGCAAGACTATGTATTGGGAGCAGATGCTAACCCGCTGTCCCCAATTAATCCCCAAATTTTGCGTACAGGTTTAAAATCGACTACCGGCTTGGATTTAGATAAAGATTTGCTCGACTGGATGGGGGGAGAATTTTCTCTGTCATTAATACCTGCCAGCGCGCCAAATCCCAAAGACAAATATGCTGCTGGATTTGTATTTATGGTGGAAACAAACAACCGCGGCGCAGCTAACAAATCCCTCAAACAGCTTGATGAAACGATGAAAATGAAAGGGTTTAGAGTTGAGGAAATTCAAGTCGGCGGTCAACCTGCGACTAAATGGACATCGCAGTTTGGAGGGATTTCGGTAACTCGCGGCTGGATGAATAATGTTGCGTTTATCGCAGTAGGAGCTCCCGTGGTTGAGGCGATCGTTCCTGCGCCGACAAGTCCGCTTTTAAGCAGCGAAATTTTCCAGAAAACTGTACGATCGCAACTTAAGCCCAACAACGGCAATTTTTTCATCGACACCGAAACTGCGTTTAACCCGAAAAACCTAGCTTTACCGGAGTTTCCTCCCACCCAAAAAATGTGGATAGATGCCACGCGGTCGATCGGCGTTACAGCGGCCGTCATTAGCGATCGTACTACCCGCTACGACGCTTTTGTCAGACTCAAAAAATCCGACCAATCCACTCCTTCTCCAAAGCCCTCGCCGAACCCTAGTGCACCGAGTCCTTCGCCCACCGTCCAAACTTCTCCCAATTAGCTCTTAAATCATGGAACAAATCCGCCATGAAAACTCTTTATATCATGTCGGGTCGATTGCCATAACAAACACGGTTTGTAGTATCCATTTTTTGCTGGCGGAAAGCGGAGTCAAGTCCGCACTACGAATCTGGTTTGTAGTGTCCATTTTCTGCTGGCGGAAAGCGGAGTCAAGTCCGCAATACGAACCTGGGTGCGCGTGCGGTTCGTAGTGCGGATATGATATTAAACAGCAACGGCGGGAGGCAAGATTATTTATTATTTTTATAATTTAATTAGGACTTGTGCAGCGGTTGTCACAAACCTGGTTTAATGGACTAAAATCCTCGGCTGCAGTCCCCAGTAATGCAAAGAAACCGGGTTTCTTGGCGGGCGATTGCGTGCTGGACTGTTAATGTTAGGTCATTGTACAGGCTATTTTGGTAGTGCTTTTATGTAAAGGATGGATAAAATTGAGGCGGTTGAGTCTTCAGCATTGCTAATCGGATTTGGTGATTGTACTCATGAATAAAATTCCAAGGGGGGATTTCTCCTAAAAGAATTACGCAATTGATTTAGACTAGCCATACAGAAAAATTTAACATCAGTCTGTGGGTACGATCGCCCAAAACATCTTCCACCATCATCAATCCGCTTCTAATCCGCCGGAATCATCCCCGATCGCACCCTTAACATCCTCTCAGCAACGGCGGATGCACTTTCATAGGCCCCAGAACCCAGGAAGCAGAGGGGGAGTACGTTTGAGGTATGTGTGCGCGCAAAGGGCGCGATCGCCCCCTCAAGTGCAATCCCTCACATCGCCTCAATCTTCCTGCGGCAAATTTTCCAGCCAAACCTCTAAATCTGCGATCGACTGAAAATCTAACAATTCCTCTGCTAGAGTTTCAATTTGCTCGATCGACAAATCAGCAATTCTAGAGGTAATAGATTCCGGCAAAGTTCCAACTCGCCGATTTAACAAACGGCGATTTAGCTGACGTAAAATCAAGGCTCTTCCTTCTTGTTCGCGGCCTTGTTCAATGCCTTGTTCGCGGCCTTGTTCAATGCCTTGTTCAATGCCTTCTTCCTTAGCTTCCCGATAAAACCGAGTTTCCTCAAGCGTAATCCCTAACATCGCCTCTGCCTCCCTTCGGTTCAAATTTGTAAACTTGTAAACCAGTATTGTCGTCAGCATCTCTATTATGGCGCGACTCGCGGCTTCCGATTCCTCCCGCTGCGATCGCGCCAGCAACAATCGCGCAGCTTCCGGCGTACTCGCTTCGTCGATAGTCGTCAACGCCATCAGCGCCACTCCCAGCGGCAACTGTTCGATCGCACCCAACTCATCCAAATATACCCGATGTACCTGATTGCTGCTGGTGAGCGATCGATAGGGATGCGTTTCTGATTGTTCAGTTGATCGACTCGGATAAATTACCACCGCTTCCCAATCAGTAAATCGCTGGCGGTTGCGATAAAAATACAAAAACGACTCACCAAACAATCTCTCATAAAGCAATTCATCCCGCTGAAACTGCACCTCACAGAAATATACAACTCCCGGTTCAGCATCCGGCGGCAAAAACACCCCATCAATTTCAAACTTCGGTTCCTTCACCGCCACCGAATCAAATCGATACTGTTCCGCATTTGATGGTGACTCTTCCAATAGCTCAAACAACAGCGTCGGAGCTTCTTGAAATAACTTATAAAAAATTGAATCTCGACGCATTAACTCAACATCTCCTATCGCGTGCGATCGATTGATCGATATCGGATTGGTTCGTAGTGCGTATGCAAGTCCGCTCCGGGATTGCGTATGCCAGTCCGCACTACGAACTATTTTTGTTATACTAATCGACTGCACATGATATCATCTAGCCTGTGCAACTTATCCAACCATCTGTCGATTTTAGATTTTAGATTTTCAATTTTAGAATTGACTCCTCTAGATGAATCACCGGAGCTTGAGCTTTGGTTTAAAATTTGGGGAGTATCCACGACTTGATTCGGGGGATTCCGTTTTTTTGCTGGTTGCAAAAACAGCAAGTGGGTAATCTGCTAAATCAATTTTAAACGATTCGAGATAGCCCAATATCAAAAAATATCCTATATTTTCAGTCCTAGACGCACTCCCGACAAAAAAACCGGGTTTTTTACTTGCTCTCTGGGTGAAAACGAAGGATTTTTCTGAAAAAACCCGGTTTCTGCCCCTCTACGTCCAAGACTAAATTTGTTAGCGGGCGATCGAATTTCGCCCCTCAGCATTCGGTGTTTCCTTAGTTTGAACTCGTCCAACCTCAAGCCCTCAGCCAGAATCAACCAGCGCGACTTAACGGGGCGACACTCGTCTGGCGGGTCAATAGTAGCTTGTTTTAGGCATCCGTGCGATCGCCCGCCCCCACCTCAACCACCCCCAAAAACTCATAATTGCCACAAAAATTCCAAATCCCAAACCCAAAACTCCCGAACGCCAGTACGATCGATATAGTTAGCAAAAATAAGTAAAAACACTACCGGAGTAAATAATATGGATCTGGTCGTACTTCAGAACTGGCTGGACAACATCTCCTTCGCCATCCTGTTCGCAACAATGCTCATCTACTGGGTAGGCGCAGCCTTCCCCAACATTCCCTACCTGGCCGCCCTAGGCACCGCAGGAATGGCCGTCGCCAACCTCTCCATCGCCGCCTTACTCGGTTCGCGGTGGATAGAAGCCGGTTACTTCCCGCTCAGCAACCTCTACGAATCCCTATTTTTCCTAGTTTGGGGAATCACCGCCATCCACCTAGTCGCCGAAAACATGAGCCGTTCCCGCCTAGTAGGAGTAGCCACATCCCCCGTAGCAATGGCAATAACCGCCTTTGCCGCCCTGACTCTCCCCGACACCATGCAATCGGCAGAGCCCCTAGTACCAGCCCTCAAATCCAACTGGCTGATGATGCACGTTAGCGTCATGATGCTCAGTTACGCCACCTTAATGGTAGGAGCATTACTGGCGATCGCATTTTTAATCGTCACCCGCGGCCAAAAAATCGAACTCACCGGCAGTTCCTTCGGCACCAACAGCAACCGCAACGGCAACTACCGCCTCCAACGCCCGCAAAACCCCCAACCCCCAGCCGACGACGACAGCCGACAACCTGTTGGCGAACCCGCTTTCAACAGCAATAACGGTTACAGCACCACCGCAGTGCTAGAACTAGCAACCGTTCAAACCGCATCAACCGCCCCAACTCAAACCGCAGAACTTCTCTCGCCCCAGCGCTTGAATCTAGCAGAAACCCTTGATAACATTAGCTATCGCATCATCGGTTTAGGATTCCCCTTGCTGACAGTTGGAATTATCGCAGGTGCAGTTTGGGCTAACGAAGCTTGGGGTTCGTACTGGAGTTGGGACCCGAAAGAAACTTGGGCGCTAATTACTTGGTTAGTATTTGCAGCCTACCTGCACGCCCGCATCACTCGCGGCTGGCAGGGAAGACGCCCAGCAATTTTAGCCGCCACAGGTTTTGTAGTAGTTTGGATTTGCTATTTAGGCGTTAATCTGCTAGGCAAAGGTTTACATTCCTACGGTTGGTTTTTCTAATTTCCCAGCCACCAATCAGCCACAGAAAAACAGCATAAATCAAAGCGTAGGGATTAATAGCATCTCCGGTTCTCAGGTGGCAACGCCCAATATTAGTGTCAAATTCAGCCTAAAATCCTTTGTATCTCTCGTTTGCATCCGAGTCTGCCTCTTTCTAAATTCCCCTTTAAAAGGGGAATTCCATCGCTTCCAATCCCCCCTCTTCTTAAGGGGGAGTAGGGGGCAAGAATTCGGCGGGCTCGGAGCCTAATCGTAAAACAGCAGACCGGTACTGCGTTTGAGGTAAACTTGACATCAATGCAATGCCAGCTTATAAAAGCATCGAGAATCAAAAACTTTCTTCCCTTTTCCTTCTTTTTACCCGCTCGCGTAGCCGAAGGGCTCTCTTCCCTTTTCCGTCTTCCTTCATTAACAGGACAATTGATATGGACGAATCACAAATATTTCTCAAAGAAGACGATGTTTTGTCTGCTCCTGCCAGCGCTTTAATGTATCAGTGTACATTCAAAGTGAGCGAATTTATGACCATTATGCAGTCAAAATTGCTAGAACAACACTTATTTTCAGACGGCATGGATTGCGAAGTTTTAAGTGCCGGAAAAAACTGGACAAAAGGCAAACTTAGGATGCGTCTGGAGTTTTACCCGATAGAATCTGAGGTGACAGAACAAAAAGCCCTTCCAGCCTCTCCAGAAACATCAGACACCACGCAGACCTACGACCAAAATAGCTCATTCCCAACTGATACTAATGATGAACCAACTGTAGCCGATTCAACACAAATAAGTGACAATTATCCTTTGTCTGGGTATCCAGACAGCAACCCTCACAGTAGAGGAATGTGGAGCTAAAAAGCAGAAATTTAGAGAATGGGAAAGTGGCAATTGTGAGTGAAAAAAAGGGGAAATTGCCCTATTACCAATTCCCAATTCCCAATTCCCAATTCCCTCAACACCCATCTGTTAGGATCATCTCATATTTTTGCAAAAAGCTTTTTTTTCGCTTTGCAAGCTGTCGCGATATCGCACGGGCTTAGTGTCGGCGATGAGCGAGTTTTTTCTAACCGCTCTTCGCGGACAGCACTACCATAGCTTGCAGGCTAGACTGCGAGTACGCTGAACTTCCTTCTTCCTTCTTCCATTTCTCTTCGGACGTTGGACATTGGACGGAAAGCTCGGGGAGGACACCACCAATGACTAATGACTAATGACTAATGACTAATGCCCTATGCCCTGCGCGGGCCTATGCCCAATGCCCTGTTTGCCCAATGACTTACTGCATGAAAAACTGCTCTCATGGCTGAATCTTCCAATTGGACGCACCTCCACGCTCAACTGCACCGGACGCTGCTGCTGCGACAAATATTGCCCTCAAATCAGCGATTGTTGGTAGCAGTATCCGGCGGCCAAGATTCTCTGTGCTCGCTCAAATTACTGGTGGATTTGCAGCCAAAATGGGGTTGGGATTTAGCGATCGCCCACTGCGATCACCGCTGGCGTTCTGATTCCCAATCTAATGCAATTCATGTAGAAAATTTAGCGAAAAATTGGGGCATATCCTATTATTTGGAAACCGCTTTGTTAGTCCCCAAAACTGAAGCGGCGGCAAGACAGTGGCGGTATCAAGCTTTAACCGAAATTGCGATCGCCCACAACTACCCCTACATTGTCACAGGCCACACAGCCAGCGATCGCGCCGAAACACTCCTCTACAACCTGATTCGCGGTAGCGGTGCCGACGGACTTTCTGCCCTCACCTGGAAGCGCCCCCTGTTTGATTTTAGATTGCCGATTTTAGATTTTAGATTGGGGAATTCTGAAGCAAATCCCAACACCCAAATATCGCACAATCTGGATGAAAATCCTCAATCTAAAATCCAAAATCCAAAATCTAAAATCTATTTAGTTCGTCCCTTGCTCGAAATCACCCGATCGCAAACCGGTCAATTTTGTCAAGAGCAAAAATTACCAATTTGGGAAGATTCCACAAATCAAGACTTAAAATATGCCCGCAACCGCATTCGATCGGAATTATTGCCTTATTTAGAAACTCATTTCAATCCAAAAGCCCAACAGGCGATCGCCCAAACAGCCGAACTCCTCCGCGCCGACGTCGAATATCTCGAACTTGCAGCCAGCGACTTGCTACAGCGAGCAATCTGTCCCATTGCAGACAGCGAGCAGGTGAAATTTCAACTGCCCGTCAACTTAAATCGCCCGATTTTGCGAGAAGCACCCCTAGCGTTGCAGCGACGGGCTATGCGACAGCTACTGCAACAAATATTACCCTCAGCACCCAGCTTTGAGAGCGTAGAAAAACTCACCAGCTTAATCGCAGCGCCCAACCGATCGCAAACCGATCCATTTCCAGGAGGAGCGATCGCCCGAGTTGAAAAACCTTGGATAATTTTAGATCTTAAATTTTAAGCAGTCATCAAGCCCGAAAAAACTTGTCGCAGATCCGAAACTACCCGATCTTGCTCCTCCCCAGTCTGCTGCACGCGATCGAGTTCCGCCCCCGCCGCTTCCAGCTTCAGGCGCAGCCCGCTCAAATTGTCCTGCACCGGTTGCAACATTTCTTGATAAACATTCACCCGGCCCCAGAGTTCCGCCACAGCAGCTTTCTGATTGAACAAATTCTGCTCTAACTGCTTGAGTTCGTAACGTTTCGACTCACTTTCTACATTTTGGATGTTGACATTTTCCTCAATTTGAGATATGAGTTCCCGCACCTGCTTAATTTCATTTTCCAGCCTTTGCAGTTCTTGGCTTTGCTGCTGGCGCACAGAATTGAGCTTTGCAACCATCGGCTCCCAATCAATATCAGCAGGATCTTGTTTTGGAGCATTAGCAGTACCCAATCTTCGCCACAGCACCCCCTGATGCTGCTTCAAAACATCCTCCCGTTCCTGCAAGCGGAGCCGCTGTCCCACCAGAGTTTCGTTCAACATCTGATAACTTTCGAGCTCATCGGCCATTTCATTTTCCAAAGCCATGCGATCGTACTCCGAAGCCGCTTGAATTTTTCCTTGCAGCTCCTCAATAGTCTCCCGTTGGAGAGTCAACTCCTCCTCTTGATCGTTAACAAAGCGGAACACCTTTTCCAAATCCTCTTGCAAGTGTTGCACCAGCCCCTGCAACTCATCAACCGGCATCTGCTCCAGAGCAGACACATCTACTGCCTGCTCCATACCCCCAGCACCCGCAGCAGATGCGAACCGAGAAAATTGCTCGTACATATCCTCAACAGCCCGCACCTGCAAAGACATCGACTCAACCTGAGCCTGCTTAGCGCTGAGCGTACTTTGATGTCCCTTAAGATCCGCCCGAGCTTGTCCCAAAACATCTTGAGATTGATACCACTCCAGCCAGCGGTTTTGCAGGCTTTGAAGCTGTCGATCGACATCTTCCTGCTGCTGCTGAGCATTGGCCCGTTTTTGCTCCAACTGCTGCCAGTGCAAATCCAAAATTGCTTGCTGAGCCCCCACAACACCAAAAGACTGATTCAATTGTTCCCGAACCCCTTGAGCTGCAGAAATTGCACCTCCCAGCTTGTTCATTAACTCCTGAATCCTCAGTGCTTGCTGCTCGTCGATCGCAGCCCCCTGCGGCATCTGAGACTGCTGCTGAGCCACCTGCTGCTGTTCGCCCCGCAACTGTTCCCAAGCCGTCTCAATTTCCACCCGGCTGCGATCGACCTCATCCCGCAATCGGTTAGCCTCATCGCGAGTATTTTCAATTTCCGAGCGCTGAGCCTCCAGCCGCTCCAACTCCTCTTCCATTTGAGCCAACTGCTCTTCGCGGGCTTGCATTTCCATTTCCCGGCGATTGAGCTCCTGACTCGAAAACGTCAGAGAAGCCTTCCACTGTTCAATTTCCTCTTCCTTATCCTTAAACTTGTCCTGCAAGCGCGAGAAATTTTGCAGAATGCTCACCAACTGGCGGGCAGCCTCCTGAATCCGCTGTACTTGCTTGTTAGCGCTCAACTCAACCAGCACCAGCGTGCCGTCGTTAAACTTATTAGCTTCCTCAACTGGAATCGCATCATCCCCCGGTACGGCGCTCCAATTGTGTTCGCCCCGCTGACAAGCTAGCAGTTTCAGTTCAGCCTTACCGCCACCGAGACCAAAGCCGCTTCTCTGTTTTTGTACTTCTGCTAGATACAGCACACTAATAGTCCTCTGCTTCCTAAAACCTATCCAAACATACTTTAAGCTACTTAAAGACCGAAAATACTAAGTAGTCTTTGGTGTCGTTTTCCCAATCCGGGGATAGCATCCTTTCCCCGATCGCGCACAGCAATCACCCACAACGGAGAGCGTCTCGAAAACCTTGCCACCGCCCGCTTTCTGGAAAAATGGCAGAGCAGCCTCAATGCCACTTGATTCAAGACTAGCAAAACCGCAGCGACTCTCACAGCCCAAAGCCGAAAAAAGTCAGTCGATTTTAGATTTTAGATTTTTCCGCTTGCTTCGGCTTACTTCGGCTTCGCTGGACACAAGTCCCAGGGCACGAGTCGCCCTACAAGTTTTAGATACTTCGGCTTCGCTGTACAAGTTTTCGATTTTCGATTTACTTGCAGGAGATGAATCACCCTAGCAGGAACGTTCTTTTCAAAATTGGCGATCGCCGCGATCGGAGTAGGCGGCGCGGCACCCGTTTTTGGGCGGGGTCAGTCAAAAACTGTCTAGTTGAAGTAATGGGTGCATCAGCAAGTCGATTCGTAGAAGCAATAATCGAGCGTGGCTAAAGCCCGATCGAGTTTGAACCAGTCGCAAATGCCAGCGTTGCACGCTCGAAAAGCCCGTACAATAATTGTGCGATGTGGATTCTACACACTGCGAGAATGCCGCGATTTGTGCGGTTTCAGGTTATGGACTCCTAGCGCTGCCAAAAAGCCCGCCGCTTGCCGCATAGCCCTTTCGTCAATTCCCAATTGTACGATCGCCGGCCCCGATCGCGGAAACTCAAGTCAATCTTTGGGCCAGCACACAGTCTTTCCGATCTCAGACAACGGTTTTAAAGAGGATAGTTTAGCTGCATGCAGGGAAATTTGAGTGAAATTGACATCCGCAGCATCCTGCAATTGATTGAGTTAGGTCAGCGCACCGGAGAACTGTTCGTAGAAGCCTACAGTTCCACCGCCAGCAACACGGGTACTCAACCCCCCCCGCGCTCCCTTGCAGGACAATCCTGGTATGTCTTCTGCTTCAACGGTCAAATTATTTACGCTACCCAGAGTGCGGGCAGTTTGTTGCGCTTGCGCGACTACCTGCGCCGCTACAAAGCAGACACAGCCCTCGACAAAATCCAAGTTCCTTATATGGCATCTACCAATGCCCCAGAATACGGCTATCTGTGGGCCCTGCTAGAAAACCACATCCTCACCCCAGCTCAAGGGCGCAACATCATCCACAGCATGGTTCACGAAACCCTGTTTGACTTGCTCAGCCTTCATCAAGGTTCCTTCACTTTTGAAATGGGGTCAGCATTAGCCCCTCAACTGACCAGCTTAGAAATTAGCCCCCTCCTAGCGAAGATTGTCAAACAAGTGCAGCAGTGGAAACAGTTTCACCCTCACATTCAGTCGCCAAACCAATGTCCGGTCATTTCAGATCCAACCGAGCTACGAGTCGCCCTCCCAGCCAGTACCTTTAATACTCTCAGGCGCTGGGCCGACGGTCACACTTCGATCCGCCAAATGGCACGCTACCTCAACAGAGACGTGCTGACTGTCGCTAAGGCGATTTACCCCTTCGTGCAGCAGGGATTGGTACAAGTATTTTACGAGCCATCTATTGCGCCGGCAAACGACAGAAAAGAATGGCCGCCGCATCCAGAAAACAAGGTTAAGAGAGTTGTCTGCATTGACGATGACAATGTGATTCGCAAAACAGTCGAGTCAATTTTAAACGAACACGGTTACGAAGCTACTGCCATCGGCAATCCCCTGCAAGCCCTGAGTTTGGTTTTTCAAATCAAACCCGATTTAATTCTGTGCGACATCGCCATGCCGGAACTCGACGGCTACGAAGTTTGCGCTATGCTCCGCAATTCTACCGCTTTCCGGCAAACGCCGATCGTCATGCTCACAGGCATCGACGGATTTATCGATCGCGTTAAAGCCCGCATGGCCGGAGCTACAGACTTCTACACCAAACCTTTTGGCGAAAGCGAATTATTAATGTTGGTAGAAAAATATGTGGGCCCGGGCTATCCTTCATCGAATCTATCAACAAGATTATTAGATCGATCGCTCGAAGATGAACTCAAAGAAAAATAGACGTTGCTGATTTACGGTAAGGGTAAGCTGTTGGACTCGAAGTCGATGGAAGAAAGCAAGAATCTTTTCACCGATCGCCTAAAAAAAACACTTGAATTAAACTGGATGAATCAATTGTCTGACAGGATGTATCAAAACGCTTTGATTAACCTCAAGGATGCTTTGACTCAGTATCGTTTTGGGCGATCGAGCGATTCAACTGTTGCCGATCGCCCAAAACGGTCAATCCGGCGCGCTATATTTGTCAAATCGAAAAATTGTGTCCCATCCGAAAAACACAAGAATCGTCTCGCAAAAACCCTGTAAAAAGCCAGCGAAAAACCTGCCCCACAAGGACGATCGCAGAAGTATAATTAAGATTGTCATACCTGGGACGTTCGACCTTGACGAACCTTTAAACTGTAGTTTGGTTTCCCAGACTTTTACCGTCAAAAAAAAAGCTGGTCTTTGGTTGGTTTCATTCTGCGATGCCGAAAGTTTACCATTCCCCAACCCAAAAATCGGTAGGTAGGTATTAATGTAAGCGTTAAAGCCTACGTCACCGAAAACGCAATCGAAGAAAGCAAAGCCGAGGCGTCAAACAATGACGCTTTTGAGGGAGAAAAACCGCTGTTTCCTTTGAACCAATTTGTCAGCCAATTAAGCCTAAAAAAGCCAGATGTTCTCAAGCTGATTATCGCTCGATCAAAGCGTCTCCTGAAAAATGCAGCAGCAGTTAATTCAACTCGGTGGGCATTATTTAATCGGCTGAAAGAAACTGGATTGCGTGTTTCAACTGGTTATGGTGGATTAACGAAGTTTAATCGGACTCGACTGAGATTCCCTAAATCTAACTGGATTGATGCTGGTGGCGTCGGTCAAATAGAGTCTTTAGAAGTGGTGAATAATCGATCGCACCCTAAATTATTATTGAGAGCGCGCATTTATTGCCAAAAACGAGCAGCAGGATAGCCATTCACCCCTTGGCTGTGTCAAGCTTGGCATTGTCAAGTTTTGACCGTCGAAGTTTCCACAGTGCCTTCTCAAGGCGCTAAACGTTAAAAATTTGCTAGAAATGCAGGTGTCAGAATTATGATTAGTGGCAGCTCAGACTTTATATTACCAGGACAAAGCATAGATCAGGCTCCAGAATTCCAAGAACTGGAAACTCCCGAAGGCGAGCTGCACCTGCGGTTCTACGTTCCTTCGGGGAACGAATTCGCACTGCCGGCGATCGGGATTAGAGAGGTATTATCTCCCTCCCCAGACCGCATGACACCTATCCCTAACGTTTCTTCTCTGCTTTTAGGTACGCTAAACATGAGAGGACGAGTGATTTGGGTGGCGGATCTCGGTCAGTTTTTGGGAGACCAAACACCTCTCAACACAGACAGACCCGAAATTCCCATCGTGGCTGTGGAAGACCAAGACACGATTTTGGGGCTCGCAGTCGATCGCATTGTGGGGATGGACTGGCTCGACGTAGAGCAACTGCACTCCCAAAACAATGCACCAGACGGCATGATTCCATTTCTGAGGGGAGAATGGATGTTAGGCCCACAAGCTCAAACAGTGCTGCGACTGCTAGATCAAGTGAAAATTCTGCGATCGGCGCGGTGGGCAGCGTGAAATCGATTTTAGATTGGCGATTGGCGATAGGGGTCTAATCATTAACAGTCACAGGACTTGAGGCGCGCATCTAAACATTCAAGATAAAAATCTAAAATCTAAAATCTAAAATCTAAAATCAAAAGAGGGCGGCAAATGGCAACAAGTACCAACTTTCAGCAGGACTACCAACGGGCCGAAGCGGCCTACATGGAGGGCAACTATTCAGAAGCTGCGGCCCTAGTTTATCAATTAGTAGAAGATTTTCCCGAAGACCCCAGCGCTCGCCTGCTGTGCGGACACATCTACTGCTACGGACTGCAACAGTACGAGGTAGCACGGGAACAGTACACGGTGGTGTTAGGTCTGAGCGACGACCCCAGTTTGGTCGAACACGCTCACAGCGGAATTACCTACACAGACCAATTTTTATCGGGAGAACTGCACACAGAAAATTTAGAGGCTATGTCGGCTAAAACAGAATTGGAATTCTACCCAGACTTATCTGTTGATGAAGGCTTAGAAGACCCGGATCTGGGACTTTTTGGTGGAAATTCGGTCGCCGGGGAGCCCTATGTCGGTCCATTGGCAGACGACGACCTAGAAAACCTGGACTTGGCCGACTTGGGGATGAGCGGCTTGGAGTGGGAACCGCAAGATGCCACGAGCGCGGACAATCAAGAAGATTTAACCTCGCATTCTAACCCCTTTGGTAGCGATAGCGGCGGGATGGCAGCTTATGCTGATGCGTCGGAGCCGCTAGACATGGATCGGTTTGCCGATTCTGATTTTGAAGACCCTTTTGCCTTGGATGAGGGAGCGTTTGATGCTGGTGACTTGTCTGGGGACAAAGCGTCTGCTAAAAGCGCACCTTATTCAGGAGATGCGTTTTCAGAAGCTCCGACTCAACTCAACGGTCAAGGTTTCGCTTCTTCAGAAATCGAGAATTCTTTTGACTCCAACGACATCGACTCCCGCACCGGGCCGTCGGACAATTTTAGCGAACCTTTTGGTGCGCTAGATTTGCCAGACGAACTCGACGATTTCTCTGACTACGACTACCAAACCCCGCCGACAAGCGACTCGGATCTCGGTCAAAATCTACCTCCTTCGGCGACAGCGGCAGACCCCTTTGCCGATCCGATACCCTCGGGTTTCGGATATTCTGGACCTCAAAACCAGCCGAATACTAACAACTCGGACTACTCGTCAAACTATTCGCTGGCGGAAGACGAAACGCTGCTGATGGGAGGTGCTGTCCCTAATTCTCACAGTCAAAGATCGAGCCAGGGACAATTTAATTCGGTCGATCGCTCTTCCTCTAACAACAACGGTTACGGCGACTCGGAACCCCCGGCATTTGGTTCGATCGACAGCTTCGAGTTAGACGCTTTTGATGACGACGCTTTCAGCGATGCTTTTTCTTTCGACGACAGCGAGCAAGCGACAGCTTTCGGGGCGGGCAAGGCTCCCAACAGCGACTGGTCATCAAAAACTGGGAATTCTCCAGAAAACAGCGACTTTTTAGACGAATTTGACGAATTTGACGATTTGGGCAATTTGCCGGACTTTGACATCTCAGAAGATGCCAGCAGTTCGATGCTGACTCGAGGTAACACCAATTTTGGCCACTCGACGAGCGGCATGATGGGCTCGACGGGCAGCCTGGACTTTGACAACAGCGACGGCTCGGCAATTCGAGACGACGAGATGTTTACCATTTCTGGCCCTGTTGGTGCGTCGGTGCCGAGTTTTGCTGCGACAGAATCTGAAGCGCTGGATACTTCGGTGACTGTAGAACAGGGGGGATTGGCTTTCTTGGAAAATGCTCCTTTGTTTACAAAACAGTTGTACACGGCGATCGGGGCCGGACTGGTTTCTCTGGTAGCTGTGGCTTTCGTTACTAACATTGCTTCCTATCAAGCTCTGCGGCAAGACAAGCCGGAGGCGATCGTATACCTGCGACAAACAGGCTGGGTAATGACCGCAGCCGCAGGTATTACCAGCTTTTTAACTTCTTGGGGCATCGGCCAGTTGATCGCCAAGCAGGTGCGTAAATCCTCGGACAATTTGCAAGCTCAGTTCGATGCTGTATCTCAAGGAACTTTGGACGCTCGCGCTACGATTTATTCGGAGGATGAGTTTGGCAGAATGGCTGCTAAATTCAACCACATGGCGAAGGTGATCCAAACCACGATTAGCGATACCAGGCGCAAGTCTGACGAGCAGGAACAGGCAAAGGAAGATTTGCAGCGCCAGGTGATTCGCTTGCTAGATGACGTGGAAGGAGCGGCGCGGGGCGATTTGACTGTGACTGCGGAAGTGACGGCAGACGTTTTGGGCGCTGTTGCTGACTCGTTTAACTTGACGATTCAAAATTTGCGCGAAATTGTCCATCAGGTGAAGCAGGCGGCTCGCGAGGTCAGCAAGGGCGCTACGGATAGTGCCAAGTTTGCGGGCGATTTGTCTTCTGACGCGCTGCGGCAGGCTGAGGAACAGGCGGCGACGCTCAATTCGGTGCAAGTCCTCACCGACGCGATTCAGCGGGTTGCAGAGAGCGCTAGGGAGGCGGAAGAAGTGGCCCGGGGCGCGGCGGCGACGGCTCTTAAAGGCGGCGAGGCTGTGGAACGGACGGTGGCCGGGATTTTGGACATTCGAGAAACGGTTGCAGAAACCACGAGAAAAGTCAAGCGGTTGGCGGAAGCTTCTCAAGAAATTTCTAAGATTGTGGGTTTGATTGCGGCGATCGCCTCTCGGACGAATTTGTTGGCTCTCAACGCTAGTATTGAGGCGGCGAGAGCTGGGGAATCGGGTAGGGGTTTTGCGATCGTGGCGGATGAGGTGCGACAGTTGGCAGATCGATCGGCTAAATCTTTGAAAGAAATTGAGCAGATCGTGATGCAAATTCAAAGTGAAACCGGCGCGGTAATGACGGCGATGGAAGAAGGGACGCAGCAGGTTATTGAGGGGACAAAGTTGGCCGAGCAGGCGAAGCGATCGCTTGAAGATATCATTCAAGTTACTAATCGAATTGACGTGTTAGTGCGATCGATTACGGCGGACACTGTGGAGCAGAATGAAACAGCTCGCTCGGTGGCCTCGGTGATGCAAGCAGTGGAATTAACTGCTCAGGAAACGTCTCAAGAAGCGCAGCGAGTTTCCGGTGCTTTGCAAAATTTGGTAGGCGTTGCTCGCGACCTTTTGACATCGGTGGAAAGGTTCCGAGTGGAAACAGCAGAAAGACAATAATTGATTGTTTAATGCTTTTTTGCTTCCTGATTCACAAGCGCACTTATGTGGCAATAATGACAGACAAAAAGCAGCCTCGCAGTCTTGAAACCACTGCGGGGAGGCTAATTCAGCAGCTAAACAAACTAGGAGTTGCACAGATGAACGATAACATAGTAGAGGTGATTCCTGGTATATTTGGTGAAATCAAACCGACGGGCTGTATTATCTCTACCCTCTCCAAAAATAGCAGGGGGTATGCCAACAAAAGACTTAAGATTGATGGTGAATGGAAGACGCTTACAATTCACCGTTTGGTATTGGAAAATAGCTTGGGTCGTCCGATTAGACCAGAATACTTTTGTTGCCATAGTTGCGATGTTCGTAACTGCATTAATCCTAATCACTTATGGGAAGGTTCTAGACTGGAAAATTCTCAAGATAGGTTTAGAAAAGGACGGATTAAAGATGTAGGAAGCACGTCTGCACCTCAACCTAAAAAAGAACTGCGAGGCGTAGAAATAATTCCTGGAATTCGGGCCCAAATACAGCCGAATGGCTGCATGATTTGTATCTTGGCTAAAAGAAGTGATGGTTATTCTGTGAAAACTATCAAAATTAACGGAAAGAATCAAAGCTTCTATCCCCATAGACTTGTACTTGAAGATAAACTGGGAAGACCTATAAAAGTGGGTTATTTTGCCTGTCACAGTTGCGACGATCGCGGTTGTGTCAATCCTGACCATTTGTGGGAAGGAACTCCCGCCGATAACTCCCGCGATTCTATAGAAAAAAACCGCTTTCCTTTCGTTCCTGGCAAGATATGTGCTAGCCGCAAGCTAAAAGCCGAACAGGTGCAGCAGATTCGCTATCTTTTAGGTGAGGGGATATCGAAAGCAGAAATAGCTAGGACATTTGCAATATCTCGCAGTCAGATTATTCTGTTGGCAAGGGGAGAGATTTACAGAGATATTCTCTAAGAATACTAAAATAGACCCAATACAATAACGATTAAAATCAGGAATAAAAATATGCTGCCGGAACAACAACAGAGGATTATGGGCTACTTTATTGAGGAGGCAAAAGACCATCTCAATACGATCGAACAAGGTTTGCTGAATCTGCAGGCGACGATCGAAGACCCAGAACTGGTTAACGAAGTATTTAGGGCCGCTCACTCTGTTAAGGGAGGTGCGGCAATGCTGGGGCTGACGAGCATTCAGCAAACATCTCACCGATTAGAGGATAGTTTTAAGGTTTTAAAAGAGTGCAGCGTTAAGGTAGACCAACAGCTAGAATCTCTGTTCCTGCGAATTTTTGATACGTTGCAAGGGTTGTTGGAGCAACTGTCGGGGCCTTTTGGGCTGACGGAAGAGATGGGCGAACAGATGGTTCGAGAGTTGGAGCCGGTGTTTGATGAACTCAACGGGCATTTGGGGGGACTTGTCGGACACTCGGGAGGGGATGTAGATCGGAGCAGTCCGCTGTCGTTACCTCAACCGGTTCTGGCTGGGATGGGGGCGGGGGCGTTTGGCTCGGAGA
>NZ_CAWPRX010000003.1:0-32207 GCF_963890365.1 Tychonema sp. LEGE 07196
TTACAATGGTGCTTTTGGTATTCTACTGAAAGCTTTGCGGGATACCGCCTCTATCTCCTATGAGGGTGATAGTGCTCTCGTTACTTTGTCCGGTAATTGCCGGGTAACTGTCGCGTAAATGTATCAGAAACACCACAAGCGGACACACCGGGTATACAGCGACAAAATCGACCGCAACCGCTGGGAGTCTAATGATACCATTAATCTCTCTAGCCACGAATACAGATCAAAAGCTATCATCGGAGGTTGTTCCCATCAACTGTAGCCGGATAAAGCTGAATTTGGGGCACCTAAATCCTACAATTCTCGATTGAAGATTAAAGAATTGAAGCATTGGGAATGAGTTACTGGATATGAGTTTGGGTTAGGGACATACAGTTGCATTGTTTTTTTGAAACGGTAATACCAATGGAATAAAGTAGCGCTAGATATTACCCCCCCCCAACCCCCCCGCGATTTCGGGGGGGCTAAGAGTTCATCTATAGCACATAGGTCAGAAAAATGGTATAAGTAGGGCGAGCAGAATTAATTACACTTGCAAATAGCCCCAAGGGCTAACCAGCTTCAAGAGTCTTTTTGTAATTAATGGGGCTGTTACCGATCGCAAATTGTTTGAGGTTTTTTCTGTCGGAGTAAGGCCTTCTCAACCCGGTTTTTGAGACAATCGCGGCCCGCCAGCCAGAGACGGGCGATCGAGAAACCGGGTTTTTGAACTGCGACGCGGGAACTGTTCTGCTTTCGGTGAAAGAGCGAGATAGAATGGCTGGTGGGTGCGGCACGCCACAGCCGCCAGCCGGTGCCAGCCTGCATTTCAACAAGTCCAGCTATCTATCTTCGGGGATCGTCCCGGCAGTCGATCGGCAAGAACGGAAATCAGCCACAGAATTTGAGAACATTTGCAGTTGATAGAAGCCAGCATTTGATGCGGAAGTACCAGCTAACCTATGATGGGTAATAGAAGTCATCCGAAGGCAAAAGCAAAAGATTAATTCAAAGTTGTCATAAAATATTAGTCGATTATTTACAGGCTCGCATTCAGATTATTCTATCTATTGGTATAGCTGCCGCCTGACTTCAATCTTTTTTCAACAAAATTTCTGCCAAGCCGCATTCCCAGAGGTTCCGCCCTTGAATTCTCAGAAGTACAAAATTCAAGCACTAATTGCTGAGATTGACGAGGTACTCAGCAAGCCCGCCCCCCGCTTGCCTTGGACGGGTTCTCTTGATACTGTCCACCAGCGCCAACTGTTAGAGCGAGTTCGCGCTTACCTGTTTTCCCAAGACTCAAAGCTAGCAATTCCCAACAGGCCACCGGCCCCAAACGTCCGCCCGGTACCAGTTCCAGTTCCAAAATTGCCGATGCCCCCCGCGATTCCCTCAGCAGCAGAGCAAATTATGCTTGCCGTCACCGGAGAAATTAGCAACCTGCGTTCGAGCCTGACGGGGCCGCTGCAACAAGACATCGAAGCTCTGCGACAAGAGCAGCAAGCTCTAATTCAAGAAATCAAACAGCTAGAAGCACAACGGCAGCAGCAACAATCCCTAGCTCAGCAACAAGCTAACCAACAGCAAATCATTTCTGAATTCTTGCAGGTGCTCAGGAGCCGCTTGACAGAAACCTTGGATCGCGATTTGTCCCAAATTTTCGCTACCCTAGAAAATCAGTTTTTGCCAAGTAGTGCAGCACAATCCGAACAATCGGCTTTAAACCCACAAACTTCAGAAGAACTCCCGCTGCTGACACCGGGTCAGAGGTTGGAGCAAATGCAAAATTTCCAAGCTCGTGCCGACAGCCTGCTGATGAGGCTAGATTCGACGATGAATATGGCCTTCGACGGTTTGGAAACAAATTTGCAAAGCTATCAAGCTTCCTTGGGACAAGGGCTCGAAAATATGTACGGTTTGAGCCAGCAGAGCGAGGCAATGTTCGCGGCTTTTGTTAACCACTTGGCAACACAGTTGGGACGAGAAGCGTCTTCCTACGTTCAGCAGCCGATATCCGTGGAAAACCTCGAAACGGCAGCCCCAAGCGCAACAGACAGCTCTGGTGCGGCTCCCGCTATCTCAAATCGGGCGATCGAACCGGATGCCCCTGCCACCCGTGAAAATCTGAGCGGCGAACTGCCAGAACAAGACAGATTTCCCTACGCCGGTACAGAAATTTCTCAGCAATTCGGACAGGTGAGGCACGATCGCGATCCTATTGAAACTCCTCTCTCTCTCTCGGATTGGGAAGATAATTTGTTCGGTTCTGCACCAGAAGAAGAATCAGCATCTGTAACTCTGTTGTCCGGCGCTGAGTCGGAAGATATGTTAGCAGAAAATGGCGAAGATGTTGAAGATTTGTACGCAAGTTTGTTTGCGGAAAAAGAAGTCGCAGAATTAAAATTAGAACTCGAAGAGTTTACTATAGAAAATACTGAAAGTGCTGCGACCAATAAAGCGGTAATATCTCAAAACGCAGGCGAGGAAACTGCCGAACTCTTGAATGATGCGGAAGATTTGTTTGTAAATCTGCTGGATGAAGGCGAATCGCTGGAAGATTATTTGGGTGAAACTTCAGACTTTGTAATCGGTGATTCGATCGAGGATCTAACTTTAGATAGTGAAGATTTATTTGAACTGCAAGTTGCAACAGTACCTCAAGTTTCAGAACCGCCAGCCAAAAGTTCGATCGCGCCGCAACTTGATTCGGACGATCGACCAAATCGAGCAACGGCTAAAAACCTAGGCGATAGTTCCGACACTGCAACATTACCACAGCCGCCGACTTTGAGCGCGACTCCTGAAACTAGCCCGAAGCAACCCAGTGCCGCGCGCCTCCCCAGTGCTCGTGATGTTCGCACGGGCGAGTCCGACGCATCTTCGCAGCTATTAGATGATGACTACATCCAAGCTTCGCCGGATGAGGATTTGCTGCCGGTTGAAGCATTAGAAGATGACCTCGATCGAGCTCTAAATTTGGATAACAATACTCTGGAATTGTTGGAGACAGACCTCTACAATCTGGAGGGATTGGAGGGATTGGAAAATACTGCGGAACGGCGATCGAATTCAAGCGCGGTTAACAGCTTTAATTTGGCGAATTCCTCCGACGACGGTGCAGAAAATCCCTTTCCCGAAACCCTAGAGGAAGAATTCGGCACGCTGGAGGATTTGTTCTCCGATGTGTTGGAACTCTCATCTGAAGATGAATCGTTTGTTTTGGAAGACGAACTTGAGGATGATTTGTTTGTTGAGGAAGATGAGTCAAAGTTGACCCTAGACGACATTTTGGCTAGTTTGACTCAAACCGATCGAGAAACTGCAGAAACTGACGAATTGCGATCGACTCCAGCAGAAAGTAAAAAAAAAACCTAATTCCCACAGAGAATAAAACAAAAGCTGTTGAGGCGAAAACCAAGCCTAGGGAAAGCGCGCAGCAGCAAGAGTCGCCAGCAGATTTGGTTCCCAGCAAGATCGCCCCTTCCTCCTCTCAATCTCCAAAAAGCCGGAATTCTCGCTGGTATTTGGGCATTGATTTGGCATCGGGCGGACTGTCGGCTGCTTTGGTCGATCGCACCAGCGGCAAGTTGCACCCGATTTACTGGGAAACACCGCAGGCCCCGGAAGCCTCGGCTACCTTTCGGATTCCCTCGGTTGTGGCGGTGGAGGAAACAGTCCCAAGCAATGCAGACCCGCAGGTGGCTTGGCCAGGGGAAGAATTTTTGCGGCAAAATTTTAAATTGCCTTTAAAAGTGACCATTCCTTATCAGCGAGAAGCTGCAGGGATGTACGAACCGCTGTTGCAGTGCTATGGCGGGGCTTTGTCGGTGGCTATACCGCTGCAAGGTGTACGGGCGCTGCTGGCTACTTTGAATCCCCGCCGAGGGCAAAAAGTTGGGGGATCGGGGGAAGTTTGTAAAGCTTCGGGACTGACTGCTGAAACTCTGGATGCGGCACTCTCTGAGTTGCAGGGTGTAATTTTGGGGACTCCGGCGGGTTGGTCGGATGCTTATCGGTTTAACCTGCGGGAGGCTGTTTTGGGCGCAGGTTTGGTCGCTTCGGCTTCGCAAATTTTTGTGGTGCCAGATGCGATCGCCACTTTAATTGCTGTTGTAACTCCTATCAAAAATTCCACAAAAGTGCAATCTTTGGCGCTCGATTCTATTAGTGGCAAAGTCGCAGAAGCTGTACCGCTAACTGTAAATGATGGGGCTTTTAGCGGGGGAACTTTGATTCTGAATGCGGGGGCGACAACGGTGGAATTAGCTTTAGTTGATTTGCCCTCCAATCTTGAAGATTTAACTCGTGCTGATTTTACTTGCCAAAGTTTTGATGTTGCTGGCGATGCTTTCGATCAGGATATTGTCTGTCAGTTGTTGGCGAAAAATGAAACTTGGGGAATGTCGGTCGATTTGCCGCGTCCGGGGCATCCCGATTTGCCTAGTCGCTATCAATTGCAGCAGCGGTTGCAAGGTTCTGCTTTTGGGCTTCAATTGTTGGCAGCGGCAAGGCATTTGAAAGTTATTTTGCAACATCAAGAAAGTTTTGTTTTGAATATTGGCCAGCAGCATTGGGATGTGAAGCGCAGAGATTTGGAAAGTCTGGTTTTAGTGCCTTTTGTGCAGCAGTTGAACCGCGAATTAAATGCTTTGCTCAGCCGCGCGGGAATGTCGCCGGCGGGGATCGATCGCGCGATTTGTACTGGAGGTATGGGCGCTTGGCCTGCGATCGCCCGTTGGTTGCGACAGAAGCTGCCCAATGCGATCGTCGTTCAAGACAGGCTAGACAGGGAATTTGAGGGCGATCGCAATATTTCTGAGTTACACAATTCGGCTGTTGATTCTGTATTGCCAAGCCCAAACTATTCAGAAAAAATTGGTTTAGTTGCCTGCGGGTTGGCGAGTTTGGCTCTGTATCCTCAAATTTTGGATGTGCCGCAGCAGTACAGCGACTTTTTTCTGCTGTGGGAATTAATGCAGGTTTTGGGTGCCCAAACTCAGAGTTTTGAGGAAATTTTGCAGTTGTTGGAACGCCAAGGCGTGAATACCCGCACCTGCAAGCCTCGGATTTTGGAGATTTTGGCTGGAAAATTGCCGGCGGGACTTTTGCCGGAGGAGCAAGATTTCATGTTGCTAGCCCAGGAGTCGAGGCAAAATCCTGATTGGCAAGCAATTTTGGCTGAGCCGCTTTTCTTTGAAGATGTCTCGCGGGGTTATCGCTTGAATATCGAGCACGCTAGGCTTGTGCGCGAATATTTAGGAAAACTCGCCGGATTCAGCCAGCAAAAATTTTTAGAACCGCTCACCATTGTTTGGGATGTTGACGCACCGAGCGATGGGTAATATCAAATCCTCTCTTCATCGGAATGATTCAGATATATATTCTCGGACTCTGTGTACTCTGCGTACTAATAAGGTTAAATCACCTGACGATGCAAGCGGAAACGATATAACGAGAAATCGCTTAAGTGATTAAATTTTCATTCCCGGTCAAGATGCTTGCTTGCAAGTAATATTGTTTCCGATGAAGATAGGATTTGATATGAATCAAGAATCCTCTCGCATGAAAAGCAGAGGTTTGTCAAGACATCAGTCTGATTTGCAAAACAATTTGGGTTGTCTTAAATCAACAAGCTGCGTGTTAATATACCTGCTGTTTTGGTTGTTAGTTGGTCGTGAGCTGTGGATAAAGATTGAGCTAAAAGCTGTTTTGCTAAAAATAAAAATGTTACAAAAAAATGTTAAATTAAGGGCAATATTTTGTAAAAATATTGCCCTTAATTTTTGTTCATCTCCATCTCCCTTGACTGATGACTGATGACATCATTTCTGGTCGATTGACAACGATATGCCCCATGCCCCATGACCTGTTTTGCCAATGACCTGTTTTGCCAATGACCAATTCCCAATGACCTGTTTTGCCAATGACCAATTCCCAATGACCAATTCCCAATGACCAATTCCCAATTCCCCATGACTTTTATGATGAATTTACCTAATTTGATTACTTTTTCCCGCTTGCTGGGAGTGCCTTTTCTGCTCTACGGTTTGTACGATCCAAGCGCCCAAAGTCGCTGGATTTGCACCGCAATTTTTGTGGTAGCTGCGGCTACTGATTGGCTGGACGGCTATTTGGCTAGGAAGCTGAATCAAATTACCGATTTGGGAAAGTTTCTCGATCCTTTGGTGGATAAATTGTTAGTGTTAGCGCCACTTTTAGTGTTGGTTGAGTTGGGTAAAGTGCCGGCTTGGGCAGTGTTTTTAATTTTGGGGCGGGAGTTGACAATTGCGGGATGGCGTGTTAACAAAACTACGATTTCTGGAGCTAATATTTGGGGCAAGTTGAAGACGGTTAGTCAGATTGTGGCGATCGCGCTTTTAATCGCTCCTCTATCTGAGGCGTGGAACGTTCCGGCCTTAGTTGCGTTTTGGATTTCTGTAGCTTTAACTTTGATTTCTGGCGCTATTTATCTGTGGCCACAATCGGCGGTTGAGACAAAGTAAATCGGTTTTTGTAACAGCAGATTGACGCGGATTAACCCCGGTAAAAACTTCGATCTATTTGTATGGACACGGCGCGGTGCCGTGTCCTAATCGCCGCTTAATAATGACTGCCCGATTTCCGGTAGTGCACCGCTGTTACCCCGTCATTTTTCAGCAAATGACCGTTTTCAACCGCTGCATAAACTACCCAATGATCGCCGCATTCCATCCGACTTATTACTTCGCATTCGAGATAAGCTAAAGCTTCTGTCAAAACCGGACAGCCGTTGCTAGCTTCCACCGTTTCAACTCCGGCAAATCTGTCTTCTCCCGGAGCAAAGTTTTTCATGAAATACTTCCGCAACTGTCGCCCTTCTGCTAAGATGTTGAGCACAAATTTATCTCCGGCGTACATCAAAGCTTCGATCGATCGATCTTTAGCCACCGAAATCGTCACGCCAGGGGGATTAAACGTGGCTTGCGATACCCACGAAGCCAGCATCGCACTCGTCAGATCCCCGCGCTTCGCCGAGACTACGCACAGCGAACCTACTAATCTTCCCACTGCTTGTTCCGTGCGATCGCTCCCACCAGTCAACTGCGGTTTCGGTGCCCGCAATTTTTGCGATCGCACCAAAGCTTGAGCAAAATCTGTTCCCGCCTCTTTGCACTCATAAATCGTCGCCGCCGTCGGCTTAAATTTGGCTCTAATCGGCTCAAATCCAATGCGGTAGCCAGCATCTTTCAGCTTGTTTTCTACTAAGTCGATCGCCTCTCCACTCCAGCCAAAGGAACCGAAAACCCCCGCTAATTTGCTTTTAGCCGCTGTTGAGAGCACAATTCCCAAAGCAGTTTGAATTTGCGTCGGCGCGTGTCCTGCTAGCGTCGGAGTTCCGATGATAAATCCCGCGCATTTCTCGATCGCCTCTTTAATTTCTCCCGGTTCAGCAAATTCGCAGTTGATCGTTTCTACAGCAACGCCTGCTTTCGTAATGCCTTTGGCGATCGCCTGCGCCAAAGTAGCAGTATTTCCGTAAGCCGAAGCATAAAGTAGAGCAACTGTCAAGTCTTTTGAATTTTGTTGCTGGCTCCATTCCCGATACAAATTGCTCAGTTCGTGGAGGCCGTAACGGACGATCGGCCCGTGACCGGGAGCATAAAATGCTGTTGGTAAATCGACTAATTTATCCATTGCCGTCAGCACTTGTTTAGCCTGAGATGCGTGCAGAGAATCGTAATAATAGCGCCGGTCTTCGCTATATACGCTCCACCCTTCATCGAATACTTGGTCGCCGCAAACGTGAGCCCCAAAAAATTTGTCAGTGAACACAATTCGAGTTTGCGGATCGTAGGTGCAAAGTTCGTCAGGCCAGCGGGGAGTCGGAGTCGCGATGAATTTTAATTTGTGACCTTTTCCTAAATCGAGAGTTTCTTCTCCCCGCACAATCATAATGTTTAATTCTTGTTCGGGAAAAGCGCCTCGCAAACCAATCGCCGCTGGATTCGTACAAACAAAAGCTAGTTGCGGAGCCAATTCTAACAAAGCTGTAATTGTGACAGCTCTGTTAGCGTTGAAATGCCCTAAAATCACATAATCTAGCTTTGTCAAGTCCACCCGTTGCTGCAAAGAATCCAGATAATTTTGCGTGAAAGATTCCCCCGGCGGGTCAAACAAAGCTATTTTGTCGGCTTGAATGATATAGCTGTTTGCTGTCGTCCCCTTTTGCAGGGAATATTCTACTTCAAATTTTAGTCTATCCCAAGTGCGCGATCGTACTGTTACCGTATCTGCCGCAATTTGGACAAACTGCACGTCGCGCGGTTTGGCATCAGATGCGGTTCTGGAAACTAGAGCGTTAGTCATTTATTGCACCTATGAGAAACTGAACAACAGAACTTCTTTTAATTTCGTGCCAAAATTTGGTATCTACAATATCAAATTTTGCACCTTGAACCTGTAAATTGCTATCCAGATCAATTAGAAATTTCTGGGTTTTCAAATCGTCCCCAATTTGGATAAAGCTCACACCAATTTCTTCATCTCTATCTATTCTATTGGCCGCACTTACAAGAATTTCGGCGATAGCAGCGCCATTTTCTGGTTTTTCATCTAGCACTACAACAATTATTGCTCCTTGTTTCCCAGCAGCCTTTGTTTTGAGCTGAAAATAATCGCTAAAAGCTGTGGTTAGAGGTTCTGCCAAATTAATTGCAGTCGGTTTTGCTGAATCCGGTTCCGTATTTTGTCGCTGCAAAATTTCAGCCAACCGGGCAACATTTGAATTTTTATACTTCCACATAGGAGTAGAAGCTTCATAGACGGTTATGCCGTCACTGTCAAATTCTTGACATTTTTTTGCTAAGTCGATCAGAGATGCCTGTGCTTCTACCCATTCCTCGTAAAAAGGATGTTGTGGGTCTCGGCTGCCATCGCTTCTGGCAATAATAATTGTGTAATCTCGGTCTTCTAAAAGATTGGCGGGCATTAGCAATTCCCCTAGTTAAAATGGAGTCTAAATGACAACGGTTTGCCCGGCTGCTTGTGGCGCACCCAACACCGAGAACCTGGTAAGGTGCGCCACAAGCACAAAGTTGAGAGTTTTGGGGCAGCCAGTTGCGTCTTAGACTTTAATTGTAGGGTGCGTCAGCAGATAGTCGATGATGAAGTCGATTAAAACATCGGTTGACGCACCTTTTACCAATTTCATAAAGTAGCGCTAGATATTACCCCCCCAACCCCCCCGAACTCGCGGGGGGCTAAGATTTGATCTGTACCACATCTTTAGAAAAATGGTATTACTAATCAGTTTGGCCTGTGTTGACTCGGACAGTCGATCGAGATATTGTTTAATTTCCCTCTTGCTCTTGTCAACAGTCAACAGTCAAAAGTCAACAGTCAACTGTTAACTCACTTCCTAATAGTGATTGCCGACTTTGCGGTGGTGAACAGCAGGCAGCGCCTCGGGGTTGGATACGCGACCGCTATCGACCGTAGCATATACGATATGATGATCCGAAAGTTCCATCCGGCTCACTACTTCGCATTCCATGTAAGCCAAAGCATCTGTCAAAATTGGAGAACCGTTGCTGGCTGGTTGAGTTTTAACTCCGGCAAATCGATCGGCACCAGGAGCAAAACGCTTCAAAAAGTGCTTCATCAGGCTTTGATAGTTGCCTTCTTCGAGCACGTTGAGCACAAATTTATCGCCTGCGTGCATCATCGATTCGATCGCCCGATCCTTAGCAACTGCTATAGTTAAACCCAGCGGTTTAAAGCTCGCTTGCGTCACCCAAGAAGCTAGCATCGCACTGCTAACCGCGCCTTTTTGAGCGGTAATAATGTACAGTCCGCCGCTGATGCGTCCCAAAGCTTTATCGAGGTCGCTATCGAGGGATTTCATCTGCTTGACAGCCTTGTCCCGCGACAGCCACTGTCCCAAGTCGGTGCCGGCTTCGTCGCAAAGTTGATAAACTGCTTCCGTCGGCGCTTCTTTGATCAAAATATTGGGAAATATTTCTTTCAAACCCAACTCTTTGAACTTGTTTCGCAGCGGGTAAATAGATGCGTCATCGCCGCCGCCGGATTCGCACAAACCGAAGGATTGTTTGTTGTTAGCTGCGACTAAAATTGTGTTGATGGCTGCTTCGGCATTTTCTGCAGCAGCGCCGTTACTAGGCGGCGAACAAATCACGAGCCCCGCAGCAGTACCGACAAGTTCCCGGACTTCTTGCAAGTCGGCGGTTTTCAAGTCCATCATTTCTACGGCGACACCGGTTTTGGTGATTCCGTGGGCGATCGCCTGACTGAGCCGATCGCTAAATCCGTAATCAGAAGTGTAAAATACCGCTACCGTGGTTTCTGCCTTAGCTTGGGCTTGGCTCCACTTTTTGTAACGTCCAGTAAGTTCAACTACATTGTACCTGAGCAGCGGCCCGTGACCTGTTGCCACCGTACCGATTTCTCCCAATTCTGCCATCCGCTTCATGGCGCTGAGTACCGATCGAGCATTGGGAGCCATCAAACACTCATAATAAAAGTGATAATCTTCCTCAACCGCTGCTAAATCGTCATCGTAGGTACTGTCGGAACAGTAGTGCATCCCGAAAGCATCGCAGGTGAAGATCACTTGAGTTTTGCTGTCGTAGCTGAAAATAGTATCAGGCCAGTGCAGGTTCGGCGCAGATACAAATTCGATAACGTGGCCGTTACCTAAATCTAATTTGTCGCCATTTTTGACTACAAGCCGCTCAAAAGGCTGGTGTACAAGATTTTCTAAAAATTGAATTGCTACTTTCGCCCCCACCACAATTGCTTGGGGTGCCAAAGCCAACACATCTTTAACTAAACCGCTGTGGTCGGGTTCGGTGTGACTGATAATTAGATAATCAATTTGTTTCGGGTCAATTTCCCCCGTCAGAGTCTCCATATATTGCTGGCGAAACTTCTCGTGGGAGGTATCGACGAGGGCGGTTTTTTCGCCGCGAATGATGAATGAGTTGTAAGTTGTACCGTTTTGGAGTCCGAATTCAATGTCAAAGCGGTCTCTATCCCAGTCAAGGCATCGAATTGCCGTTGTATCAGGGGCAATTTCGACTTTTTCCACTGTCAATCTGCGTTGGACTCGTTCAGTCAGGGCTACCATACTGTGCCTCCTTGTCTGTTATCCATTACCTTATTGTTTCCATTCTGGCACGTTTCTTTTGTAAATCTTCATAAAATTTCTTATGAAGGTGTTAAGTAACTTGAAAGTTATTAATGTATGGATGGGGCGATCGTCTACGGGATAGCTTCGTTTCGCAAGCATTTGGGAAAAAAATATATAAATTGGGTGTTGACAAAATTACAATTTTGCCTATCAAATTTTAAAATAAACTGAACCCGCCCGCTACTTGAGAAACGCGGTTTCTTCATATATTTCTGGTTTCTCAACGAAAAACTCGTAGAAACCTGGTTTTTCGCCCTCCTGCGGGCGCTCTGAAACTCCCTGAAGTGTTGTTGCGTAGAAACAGTCAGATCACCAATTTGATGCTAGGAGTTCTCGGAGGACAAAATATGACCGATTTTATGCCCTCTAATTGGTCAACGGCAATTCAACAATCAACTCAGTTCCTTCGCCAACCTCACTGACGCACCGAATCCGGCCGCCGTGGGCTTGCACAATTACTTGATAGCAAACAGAAAGTCCTAAACCAGTACCTTTCCCCACAGGTTTAGTAGTAAAAAATGGATCGAAAATCTTATCCTGAATTTCTGCAGGAATGCCATTTCCGGTATCGCGGACAGAAATTGCTACCCAGTCCGGCTCGCTTTGCCAACTGCGGATTGTTAATTCACCCGGTTTGTCTGCAGAGTCGATCGCATCTAAAGCATTGTCAATCAAATTATAAAATACTTGGTTGATTTGGCCTGCATGACAGTTAACTCGTGGCAAACTTCCGTATTCTTTGTCAATTTTAATATTTGTTTTTAGCTTATTTTGCAGCATCAACAAACTGCTGTCCAAACCTTCATGCAAATCCACCGCTTTAAATTCTGCCTCGTCTAATCGAGAAAAACTTCGTAGCGTCGTCACGATAGAGCGAATCCTACCGCTGCCTTCTCGCATGGAATTGAGCAGTTTGCCAAAGTCTTCTCGAACATAATCTAGTTCGAGTTCTTCATTAATTTTGACAAGTGCTTCCGCGGCTTCCGGACAGGCTTTTCCGCAGAATTCAAGAGCTTCGTTTAAGACTTTAAAATATTCTTTAGCGTGAAACAAATTGGCGTGGATAAAATTGTTTGCGTTGTTGATTTCGTGAGCAATTCCCGCTACCATTTGCCCCAAACCAGACATTTTTTCGGTTTGAATTAATTGCTGCTGTGCCGATCGCAATTCTTGCAGCGCTGCTTGCAGTTGCTGGGTTTGAGCTTGAGATTTGATTGCGGCTTCTCGGACTTGGCTGTAAAGTCCTGCTTGCTGAATCGCGATCGCCATTTGGTCGGCTAGCTGCGACAGCAACTCCATTTCTTGTCGCTGCCAGTTGCGAGTATCCCGGCACTCGTGAGCGATCAGCAAACCCCACAGCCTACCTGGTTTTAAATTAGAAATTTCGGCTGGAGACTGCGAAGTTTCTTCGCTTCTAGATGTAATAATCGGTACGATCAGATTAGCTTTTACCTGCAAGCCGTCTAAAAAATCAATGTGACAAGGCTCTAAACCCGAATTAAAAATATCATTAATTGCTTTGACTCGCCCTTGCTGGTAAAGAGCGGCGTAATCTCCCCTGAAACACTTATCTGCCCCCATATCTCCTAAAATTGAAGGCCAAGGAACCGTCATGTCTTCAACGACAACTTTGCCCTGCCAGTTATCTTCAAACTGGTAGATAATTACTCGATCGCACTGCAACAGTTGGCGCACTTCTCTCACCGCTGTTTGCAGGATAGTTCCCAGATCCAAGGTACTGCGAATTTGGTTGCCGATCAGCCGCAGCAGCGATTCTTGTTCGGCTTGGCGGCGCGTTTTTCTGTAGAGTTTGGCTTGGTTGATCGCGATCGCCAATTGAGAAGCTACCCCTTCTACAAGTTGCCTTTCCCAATCTGTCCATTCCCGTTCGCGATCGCACTGATGCAAGCCAATTATGCCATTGACTTCACCTTGATAGCGAGTAGCTACTGCCAGCATTGACTTAATTTCCAAAGCTGCGGCAATTTTTTTGGTTTCTGGGTTCAACCCCGGAAAATCGAGAAACTTCGTCACTGCTAGCGACTCCTGCTGAGACACAACTGCCTCCAAGTGCGGGTTGTCAGTAAGCGGTACTTTCATGCCCAGTTGGATCGGATAATCCCCCGCGTTGTACTCTCCCCGCGTGACTAAAATATTTCCTGTACTTGATTCTTTGACTAAAATACTCGCGCGGCTGGACTGCAGCACCTGCCCCAGCAATCGGCAGGCAGATGTCAAAATTTCTTCTATGTCAAGTGTGCTGCGAATTTCGTTATTAATTTGGTTCAGCAGGTTTGATAGCTGAACTTGCTGCTGCATCTGTAGGATTAGGGCTTTTTGTTCGTCTATTTGCGGCTGCAAAAGACCTTCTTCCTGCATCCAATTTTCAGCTTCCGGCAATTGTGAAGTGAAGATATTGCAATAGTTTTCTTGTTGTATTTTTAGAGACATATTTACTCTGCCGTTGTACTGTATTTCGATAGATCCTGGTTCTTTACAGATTTGCTTACCCTGCCAAGAGCGCGATCGCCACTACTAGGAATTTTGGAAGATATTAAAACATTATAAAGGATGCACCCCGACCCTTGCAATTATTTAGTTTACAAATATTTATAAATATAAATTAAGCGTTCTGTCCACAGTCCGCACCCTCAACTGTCACAATCGGTTTTTACTTACTTTTATTGAACAATTAAGCTCTAGATTATACTTTATTACCGTATATATAGCCTTTCAATCTCTCATAGGAGGTACTATCTAGAATAGGGCATAAACCTCTGTGGGTCTAGGTATACCTCACCACGCTTGAAAACCGCTACAGACGGAAAAAAGTTTTTTGAGAGGCATAATTTATCACTTTAAAAATCGATTACTCTGAGTAATTATACTCTGTGACAGTTGAGGGTGGGGAATGTGGGTTATGTAGCCGAAAATACAAATTCAGCGGGTGCCATTGAAATTCCTTAGCTATCGGTCGATTTTAGATTTTCCATTTTTCGCTTTGAGATTTACTTCACACATCGGTTAGCAGGAACAAAATTCTAAAACTTTGGAAGCATCCACAACAATTGTCGGGGGCGCGATACCTGTTTTTTGCAGGTAAATTGGACTTACTTGCTAGATTAATCGAATCAAATTAATCTAAAATCTATCTTTAGTTCAATGTTGGCAATCGCGCTCGATAAACATGAAAAACTCAATTGTCGATAATTTTCGCCCGCTAGTTGGTACAAGCAACCTGACACCTCAATTCACAGATAAAGACGAGGTTAAAATAGCTTTGGCGATCGGCAATTCGCGACTCCACTGGGGATTATTTGCTGGGAAAACCCTAGAAAAAACATGGAATACAGAGCATCTGAAAGCTGATGCTGTTTCCAGGCTCTGTGAGACAGAAAAAGCCGAATATTTGGTAAAAACAGTCATGAATTCGATCGGCCAAATATCAGATCTAAATCTCCCTTTTCTTCATGATACTCCCGCCGTTTCTAATTCTGACGCAGTTTCTTTCATCGCGCCACCTCTGGTTTTGGCATCAGTAGTTCCCCAGCAAACAGCAATCTGGCAGAGTTATCCTAATGTCCGAATTATTACTTTAGACCAGTTGCCGATCGGGGGACTCTATCCAACCCTAGGAATTGACAGAGCTTTGGCTTTATTGGGTGCTGGCAACCAATTGGGTTGGCCAATTTTAGTTATAGATGCTGGTACAGCTCTAACATTTACTGGGGCAGATGTCAATAGGTATTTAGTTGGGGGCGCTATCTTGCCCGGTTTGGGTTTGCAATTGTCGTCGCTAGGGAAACAAACCGCTGCATTGCCCTCAGTTAGCTTACCAGAAAATCTGCCACACCGCTGGGCAAAAAATACTGCTGGGGCAATTCACAGCGGAGTGGTGTATGCGACGCTGGCTGGAGTTAGGGATTTTATTGAAGATTGGCAGGGGTTGTTTCCCAATAGCAAAATTGCGCTCACCGGGGGCGATCGAACTTTGTTATTGCAATACCTCACCGCAGCCTTTCCCGATACAGCTTCCTGCATAATTGATGCACCAGAAGCCATTTTTTGGGGAATTAGTTGTTAGTTATTGGTTATTGGTTATTGGTTATTGGTTATTGGTTATTGGTTATTGGTTATTGGTCAACAGCCCACAATTCCCACTGACTACTGACTACTGACCACTAACTACTGACTACTGACTACTAACTACTAACTACTGACTACTGACCACTAACTACTGACTACTGACTACTGACTACTGACTACTGACCACTAACTACTAACTACTAATTACTGACTACTGACTACTGACTAATTCACTTAGCAAATTCGCGAATATACTTAGCAACAATATCCGGGGCTTCCTGTGGTAAATTGCTTTCTCCCCCAGTGATAGATTGCAGTTCGGCATTAGGAACTAGAGCGGCATAACATTGACACAGAGATAAAGCTGTGACGCTATCTTCAGAACCGTGCAACAACAAAACAGGCACTTTCAAAAATGGTAAATTATCATCAACTAACTCCGCTGTAGTTTCAGCCCGCCGCCGCCCCAACAGCAACTGCACTGCAACTGGAGACTGCACCAATTGCTGTCTGAAGTTTAGCAATCTGTCAATCTTTTTTTTGCCGCCCAACAACTTAGCAATGGGATAGATCGATCGCAGCAACCAGTAAGCCAGCGGAGGTTTAGCCACCAGCCAGCGAGCATTCTGCCACCGCGCCCGTCGGTGGCCAACCTTTACCCCTTCAGGGGCCAACAACACTAAACCCTGAACTCGATGGGGATATTTGATCGCGTAGCTGGCCGCCACCCAGCCGCCCAAAGAATGACCGACTAAATAAACCTGTTGCAGGTTCAAAGTGTCGAGGTATTGCGCGAGACATTCTACTTCCAGCTCGATCGAATAATGAACGTTCGGCCGTTCGGAATCGCCAAACCCCAGCAAATCCGGCGCGAAACATTGGTAGTAGGGGCTCAAATGTTCGATCGTCCCCAGCCACTGACTGCTGTCCTGCCAAGAACCGTGTAAAAATACTAAATTAGGGCCTTGACCGACTTCGTGCCAGAAGATTTGCCCTAAAGAAAGTTTGACCCGAGAATTGCGTAGCTGTAAGTACATCCGGTTAAAAATTTAGCTATAAAAAGATTATGGCGTTGCTGATTTATGGTATGAAAAGCTCAAGAGGAAAATGATACAAATGATTACTCACAAAGCTGCTGGATTTTCAACTGATTTTTTTTTCATACCGTGATTAAGCAACGCCTATTAATTTAATGTTCAGAGATTTTGAATTCAAGTAGGAATGCACCTTGATGGCAGAAATCGGTTTTTTTTCCCAAATATTGGCTCTTAGTCTTTAAGAGCGGTGAAAAACCAGGTTTCACGGGTCCGCCATGCGTAAGTCCTACATTAAAAATTAATTCCACACTTATCACAGGCAAATGTTGACTCCGACCAAAAACGGATACTTGTTTTCTGACACTCGTCGCGGGGCGATCCCATAGCTGCAAGCTTCGCTAACGCAATTTTAGATTTTTTTTCAAGAACCCCGATCGATCGCGACGAGTTAATTCTTTAATTCCTCAATCGACGCTCCGGCGAAGTAAATGCCGACTTTACTCAAATTTGGACGGCCTAGTTTAAGCCAAAGTTGTCAGGCCTTGAAAATAGTCCTGCAAGTGCTTGTCGTTATCGTGGCTCAGCAGGTTCTCCGGCAGAGATCCCGGCGAAAAAGCCTCAACCTCGCTGATTTCCAGCGTATCCTGAATTTGCATCTTTCCTTCCACTTCTGCAGCTACCACGATACAAATTGAGTGCAGGCGCGGGTCTCTATCAGCAGCCGAATAAACGCCCACCAAGCGCAGGATTTTGACTAAATCGAGTCCTGTTTCCTCCGCCAATTCCCGCCGCACTGTTGTCGGAACATCCTCTCCCCAGTCAACCATACCTCCCGGCAGTCCCCAGCGACCGTTGTCGCGGCGGCGAATTAACACAATTCGCCCGTCAGGTAATATGGGAATCACCGCAGTACCAGTGACGGGATGGCGAAAAATCAGCCCCAGCACAGTTTGTCCAATTTGCCACAATCGACGCATAAACTCAAAAGCTTGTTTAGGAGAAAGTAATTCGAGGTCTCCTAGCTCGCAGCTCTGGAGTCTTAATTTTGCATTTGTCATTCAGGCGAGATTTCTAGCAAGTCTGCTAAAATTTCCGCTGCGTGAGATTCTGGTTTGATTTTGCAATAAACCTTTTCAATCCTACCATCTGGGTCGATCGCGAAGGTCGATCGAATAATTCCCATAAATTCTTTGCCCATAAACTTTTTCAGTCCGTAACAGCCGTAGGCGGTAGCGACTTCGGCGTTTGAGTCGCACAGCAACGGAAAAGGCAGTTGATATTTAGCTGCAAACTTGGCGTGAGACGCGGCCCCGTCGGTGCTGATACCTAGCACTGCAATATTGCGCGCCCGGTATTCAGAGTAAATGTCGCGAAAGCCGCAAGCTTCTTTCGTGCAGCCGGGGGTATTATCCCGAGGGTAAAAATAGAGTACAGCTCGCCGCCCTCGCAAATCTACAAGGTTCACCAAATTGCCGGCAGCGTCGGCCAGGCTGAAGACAGGAGCTCGCGTCACCGGGATTAAGTGTCATTTGTTATATTTGTCAATTGTTGAGATAAATACTCTGGGAGACTAAAAACATTGCGTCCGATCGCACCCAGATTCCCAGCGACTTGAATCCCGGTGTTCTTTTTTCTGGGTCTTGTACCGGGTGTGCTATGATCGTCATCGGTCTAAGATTGAGTAAAACTAGACAACGTAAAAACTTAACTGGATTAGTTGAGTGCGTAGTCACACCTAACGGTGTTGCGGTTTAGCTAGGCAGACAGGAATCCCCACAGTATACCGATCGAAGGTTAGTGTGGGATAAAAGGCGCGTAAGACTCCTGATTCCACCCGTTCACAATCTCATAAGCATAGCTTTGAGCCGTGGAGGGGTGGACAACGAGACGAACCAATTCCTTTTTAAAATATCAGTGGGGCCCGACGTGTTCCTCACTTTAAAATGCCGTAGAGGGAAACGATTGGAGTACCTTGAAGGAAGTTCTCGATATCCTTAACAGGACTCAGAAGCCTAAACCATATCGCTTGCGATTGTTGTGGGAGCGTCACGAAAGCTAAATTTGAACAAAACCTAGCTACAGAAACAGAACCGATCGAGTACGGTATAGTATACCGGAATTTACGCTTCGGGAGAAGACACGTCTGCTTTAGCGGGAGAAATCCTGTCAGAAGCAAGTGACTTCGCCCAAGCAAGAATCTCAGTCACGCCTGAGTGCACAGAGTATCAATCTTAAGAATTCCCGGGCTTTCGGGCGCGGGGAGTGTCAATGTTTATTAGTGAGGTCATAATGGCTAAGCGCCGCAATCTCAAGAAAGAGAAGGCACAACGAAATCAAGCATACGCTCGCAAATTTCGCAAGCGGAGAAATCAAGATATGTTCTCCAACAAGAGAAGGCGATTTGACGGCGGCAACGGCGGCGGGATGGGCGCCATGAGCGGCGGCGGCGGACGGGACAAGGATATGGCTGCTGCTGAAGAGTAATAGAGTCAGGCTATCTGCCCAATTTAGAACCAGAGTGGAAAACACGATCGTTCTTTCGGAGAGATAGCCAGCCCGAATTTGTCCGAGAATTTAACGATGTTTAGGCGAGCCGATCGCGCGCAGCGATAAGTGATTTTCTCACTTGTTCAAACCCGGTACCTCCATAACTATTGCGAGCCGCCACCACTTGCTGAGGCGCGATCGCGCTGTAAATGTCTGTATCAAAAGCTGGGTGCAAGTCTTTCCACTCCTCAAGTGTCAAATCTTTGAGGAGTTTGCCCCCCGAAAGGCAAGTTTTGACGACTTTCCCGACGAGGTTGTAAGCTTCCCGGAAGGGAACGCCTTTAGCGGCCAAGTAGTCTGCGACGTCTGTAGCGTTAGAAAAGTCTTCGGTAACAGCCACGGCGAGGCGCGATTTGTTAAACGCGATTCCTTCCCTGAGCAAAATCGTCATTGCTTCCAAGCAAGCCTGTACCGTTTTCACGGTATCAAACAAAGCTTCTTTATCTTCTTGCAAATCTTTGTTGTAGGCCAAAGGAAGTCCCTTCACTACTACCAACAAGGCTTGCAAGTTACCAAACACCCGTCCCGCTTTGCCCCGCACCAACTCCGGCACGTCGGGATTTTTTTTCTGGGGCATGATGCTAGAACCTGTAGCGCAGCTATCTTTGAGTGTAATAAATCCAAATTCGTGAGAAGACCACAAAATCATTTCTTCTGACAGGCGGCTCAAGTGTACCAAAATCAAGCTGCAGGCTGCGAGAAATTCGATCGCAAAATCTCGATCGCTCACTCCATCTAAGCTGTTAGCATAAACCTTGTCAAAATGCAAGAGTTCTGCCGTATAATCTCGGTCGATCGGGAAAGTCGTCCCCGCCAGCGCACCGCAACCCAAAGGCGAAACATTCACCCGCTTGGAGACATCGCCGAGACGTTCCCAATCGCGATCGGACATTTCAAAATAAGCTAACAAGTAATGAGCCAAACTGATTGGCTGAGCGCGCTGCAAGTGCGTGTAACCGGGGATTAAAGTTTCGACGTTAAGCTCGGCAATATCGAGTAAAACCCCTTGAAATTCCCGCAATTGCTGGCGAATTTCGGCGATGCGATCGCGCAAATACAAACGAGTATCAGTACCTGCTTGGTCGTTGCGCGATCGAGCCGTGTGCAGCTTTTTGCCCGCATCCCCCACAATATCCGTCAGTCGCTTTTCTACCGCAAAGTGAACGTCTTCTGCATCAACTCCCGGAACAAAAAGACCTTCGCGGTATTCGCGGCGGATTTGTTCCAAACCATTGACTAACTGTTCGCCTTCTGCTGCAGAAATAATCCCCGTTTTGGCGAGCATTTTAGCATGAGCGACAGAACCAGTCAAATCGTACTCAATCAGTTCAATGTCGAAGCCAATACTAGCATTGAATCGGGCGATCGCTGGGTGCAGCGCTGATTCAAATCTTTGACTCCAAGTTTTTTGTTGTGCTGTCATTACTGAAGGTAAAACTAGATTATATGTCTGTTGCAGAAGTCTTTAAAAAACCGGTTCTGGGCATCGAAATGCAAGTCTGCCGATTTGCAGCATCAAACTAAAATCCTGCTTCCCTAATTCGGGAAAAAAAGACTTTAATCCCGACTGCAAACTTTTTATACCTGTATTGACACTAAAAAACTGAGTTCCTGACTACAAAATTATTAAAATTATACTGCATCACAAAAAAATGAAATCCCCCCTGCTAACTTTTCAAATCTTTTCCGGTTGCATCGGAATAATAAAATCGAGTCAACAGTCCGTGGGGGCGGTGGATGGTGCGGGCGGGCCCTCTTAACTTAACAGTCAACAGTCAACAGTCAACAATCAACAGTCAACAGTCAACAATCACATGACAATACAACCGGAATTGATATCAAATCTTTTCCTAATAGCCCAAGTCCCACAAAAGCTCTAAGGAAAAATGCCCTTAACGAACCAGCCAACAAATATACCTATAAAAAAAGCTCCTATTTGACCAGTCGAAACAAAATGATTCCAAGCTTTCTGGAAATTAGTAAAAATTTCGTAGCTTTGGCCCAAAATTACCGTATTCAAATGAGATTTTACAACTAACAAATCAACCGCATGATGCCAATGAATCGAGCCGGTCAATCCAGCAATAATTTCCGGCATTAAATTAACTATCATGTTGATTTTCTCCTGTTAAAGGTGTTACCCTAAGTACAACCAGTGTCATGTCATCTGCGTTGCGATTGCCAATACCGATAAACTGCTGAACTCGATCGAACAAATAATCCAAAATTTCCTCAGACTGCTGATAATTTTGACAAGCCCACTGAAAAGCCGCAGTCAAATTATCCTCATCAAACCGATCGCCTCTTTGATTAGCAGCATCGGTAAAACCGTCAGTGTAATAAATAATAGTATCTCCCGGCTGCAATTGCACGTGAGCTTCTTGGTAGTGCGAATCTGGATCGAGACCAATTAACATACCCTCCAAAGTATCGAGTCCCAGAATCGTATTAGTTGCAGCTTGCCACAGCAAAGGTGGGTGGTGAGCAGCATTGCTGTAAGACAAAACGCGAGTTTTCGGGTCATACTCCGAGTAAAACAGAGTAACAAAACGGTGAGAATTTTCCAAATCCGCGTGCATTACCCGGTTTAAATGTTGCAAAATTCTCGCAGGCGAGTGGCGGTTCAAAACCTCGGCCCGCAGCATACCCCGAGTCATCGTCATCAACAGTCCCGCCGGCACTCCCTTGCCCATCACGTCGCCGATGACGATGCTCCAGCGGCCCTTGTCGATTTTGGACTTAAGATTTTGAATCAGGGATGGGGGGTGTTCACCCTCATTTTCCTTGCCGATGGGGTCATAGTCAGCGGGAATAAAATCATAATAATCTCCACCGACTCTGCTAGCGGTTTGGCAGCGGGCGGCCACGTCAAGACCGGGAATTTTCGGACAACTGCGGGGTTGCAGCCGCAATTGAATTTCCGCCCCGATTTCTAACTCTCTATCTAAGCGTTCTTTTTCAGCTAACTTAACAGTAAGTTCATCTTTGTAGACTGCCACGGCGGTTTGATCCGCCACCAACCGAACTAATTTCTGTCTGCTGGAAGTCCACAGATATTGAGGGTCACTGCTAAAAACATAAAGCCGTCCGCGTTCTAAATTTTTGACTAAAATTGGCGTTCCAAACAAATGAACATCCGGGCCCAAATAACGACTTACTTGCAGGTCGAGACTAGAAGTTTGCCCTGAGATTGAGGAAGCAGATTCACCAGCCGGGGCAGCAACTGCTGTAGCTTGTCTGGTGGCCATTTCCAGCGCTTTTTGCAAATCTTGGCAATACCGTCCTTCCTGACAGTGCAACTGCTGAAACCTGACTTGACCGTTGGGTTTGAACAGCACTAAAGCTCCCCCGTCGGCATCGGTAACGCGAGTCGCCACTAAAGGTACTAACTCCAAAAATTGATTGAGATTGTTAAAACTGCGGAGGGCAAATCCTAGGGAACCCAACATATCTTGAACGTTGTGCTGGTATCGGTGCAAGCGGCCCACCAGTTCTTTGAGGGCAAATACTGGCGTCGCGTCGGTAGAATTGCGACCCGTCGGGCGGTCAGCAGGTTGAGGTGAGGGACGAGGCAAAGGCACAGCAGTCATTTTAAATTTGTGATTTTTGATCTTAAAAGGAACTTGATTGATTGAGGACTTAGAGAAGAGTCCAGTTGCACCGAAGCGTGATTGTTGAGTGTTGAGTGTTTGAACAATACCGATACAACTGGAAACGATATTGCACGCCAGCGAACAGAAACCCGGTTTTTTTCTTTAGTAGTTTGGTGGGATGCTAGTTTGAGCTTAAGAATTTGAGACTTTGAAGTTCTGTCCGGGCCTCCAAAAATCGGGCCCGCGGCAGATACCTCATCAATCTAAAATCTAAAATCTAAAATCTAAAATCCAGTAGGGCTTCGACAAATTCGTAACTAGAAAACGGGCGCAAATCTTCGATGCTTTCTCCTACTCCGATAAAGCGGATGGGGAGACCGAGCTGCTGCACTACTGCGAGGGCAACACCACCTTTAGCAGAACCGTCGAGTTTTGTCAATACTACTCCGCTTAATTTGGCAGATTCTGCGAATACTTCTGCCTGTCGCAAACCATTTTGACCTAATGTGGCATCCAAGACCAGTAGAGATTCTACGGTAGCGCCGGGGGCTTTTTTATCTACTATGCGACGGATTTTACTGAGTTCGTCCATGAGATTTTTTTTGTTTTGCAGGCGGCCTGCGGTGTCTACGATCAGCAGTTCTGTGTTTCTGGCGTTGGCGGCGGCGATCGCATCAAACACGACTGCTGCGGGATCGGTATTTTTGCCTGGGTTGGCAATAATTTCGACACCGCTGCGGGCTCCCCAAACTTTGACTTGTTCTACGGCGGCGGCGCGGAAGGTGTCGGCGGCGGCTATTAGGGTGTTGTAGCCGGATTTTTGGGCTATGTGGGCGAGTTTGCCGATCGTTGTAGTTTTACCCGCACCGTTGACTCCGACAATTAACCAGATGTTAAAGGTGTCTTTTTCTGGGGCAAAAGTCAGGCTGTAGGCGGGATTGCCGGCGGCGGTTTCGGCTGTCGGAGCGTCGAGAATGTCGCGCAGGATGGTTTTGAGGAAGGCTAGAGCTTGTTCTGGCGGTAAAGCTTCTTGTTTGAGTCTTTCTTGCAGGCGGCTGATAATGATGTCGGTGGCTGCGACTCCGACATCGGCTTGTAGGAGCAAAGTCTCAATTTCGGCTACTGCGTCTTGGTTGAGCGGGCCTTGACCGACGATCGCCTTTAGTCGATTAATTAAGCTGCGGCGGGTTCTTTCTAAGCCTTTCCGCAGTTTTTGCAGCCAACTGATTTCTTCGACGGATACTTGATCTGGCCGGCGCCCCTGACTGGCGAGGATTTCTGATGACCATAAAAATCCTTCGTCAAAGTCGAAACCGGGAATTTCTTCGATAATTGCGGCTCTTTCGGCTGCGGCTGCAATTACTTCTGGTTCTTCAATGGCGGTTTCTTTGAGGCGTTCGATGCGATCCATGCGCTCGGCTTGAGCTCTGGCCCAAAACGGCAGAGATTCGTCGGCTTGGGCTTCAGATGCGATCGACTCGGTTTCTTCTACAACTGAGGTTGCAGGTTGGGCAATTTCTATATTTTCTGCTGTAACTTCTAATTGTGGAGCAACGGGTGCAAGGTCGATCGCCCCAGCGATTTGTGGATCTGTGTCGGCAAATCCTGCATTTTGTGCTGCATCGGTTGCTTCAACAATCGCTTCTGGTGCAACTTCTGGAACTTCTGCAACAGTTTCTGCTGGTTCAACTTCGGCAACTTCGGCAACTTCGGCAACTTCTGTCTCGGCTGCAACTTCTGCAACTTCTGTCTCGGCTGCAACTTCGGCAACTTCTGTCTCGGCTACTTCTGTTTCAGGTTTTTGCTGTTTTTGAATATTTTTGTAAGCAGCTTTCGCCCAATTGAGATAATCTTCGGCTGCAGCGGGTGAACTTTGGTCTGTTGCTGCATCTGTTGGAGACCCGGCGGGTGCCGAAGTTGCCGACTCATCTTGGGTTGACTGGGGGGGAGTTTCTTTTTCAGAAGATCCGCTTTCGCTGTACTGGCGACGAAACCAATTAAAAACCATAGGAAATTGGGAATATAGTTATTAGTCATTAGTCATCAGTCCTTAGTGTAGAGCGGATTGCGGATTGCCAATCACTAATGACCAATGACTGATGACGAATGACTGCAGGCTGTTGACTATTGAGTGACAACTTCTGCGTTAATTTTATCGACTACTCGGCGGAGGACTCCGTTGATGAAGCGATGTCCTTCGTCGCCGCTGTAACGTTTTGCTAGTTGGACTGCTTCGCTGACGCCGACTTGTTCGGCTAAGCCGAGATAGAGGATTTCGGCGATCGCAATTCTCATGATATCTCGATCGATCCTGGGCAACCGATCTATTTGCCAATCCACGAGGGATTCCGAGAGCAATTCGTCAATTTGAGAGCGGTTGGCGCTAACTTTCGTCAGGATTTGCAAAGCATAGGTGCGGACATCTTGCTGGTTAGCAAGCTGGAGCATTTCTGGAAACTCCATTGCGGAACCGAGACGGTTGATGGCGGTTTGCGTAAGTTCCACAGCTTCGCGCACCATTACTCTAGCACTTTGTATATCGCCGGCGCGGATTTCGCTAGCAAGCAGTTTGTCACTACTCCGCTGCACTTCCGAGGCTGCTGCTTCTAGGGATTCTTGAACTTCTGCTGTCAGGGTGCGGACGGCGGCGAGGACAACATCTTCCAGTTTCTTCGCTTCTAAGAGTTCTGGATTTGACGGTAGTTGGCTGATGCCGAGGAGTGCGAGTTCGCGTGCTGTTTCGCGGGATTTTTTCATATTTTTTAGATAGAAATTGGGATAGGAATTTAAGAATTGTTGAGATTGCTAGGTGTTGGTTGAGACCATAGCCTTGGACTTTAGCAGAAAAACCCGCAAAAAACCCGCCCTCGGTCATGATTGTTGTTGGGCTGGTTTTGGACAATATAGAATCTGTTATTAAAAATACTGGACGGTTTCAACCGCCAGAAAGTCAAACTTGCACCTACCTGCTGTGGGGGTTGAAGACAAGGGCGATTGAAATTACGTTTTTCTGAACTTGGTGTCAATCTTCTTCTACTGGTACAGGCTGGTATCTTGATTCGGATATTAACGGTTCGAGTGTTTTTCCGGGGGGGTTGTCGGGGCTGACGGTAAGCGAGTTGCTGGGGTTGACGATGCCGCCGGAGACGATCAGTTTAAAGGCATCTTCGATCGACATTGACAAATTCACTAGATCGGTTTCCGGGACTATAGCGTACCATCCGGTGGTGGGGTTTGGCGTGGTGGGGATGAAAATGCCGATCGGAGTTTCGCCGGACAAATGAGACTTAATATCGTTACTGTCGATCGTACCCGTCACAAACGCCAAAGCCCAGATTCCCCGGCGCGGATACTCTACCAACACCACCCGGCGAAATTTGTCATTTGAGTTAAGAATTGTTCCCAGCAGTTGTTTGAGGGTTTTGTAAACCGAACCCGCTAGGGGAATTGCCTGCAACAGGCGTTCGCCAAAGTCTAGCAGCCACTTCCCGAAGATGTTGCGGGCCATTAAACCGATGAGTAAAATGCTCAGCAGGGGTACAGCCAGCCCTACTAAAAAATTCAGCAGATTGACCCAAATCGGGTTGAGTCCGTCAAAAGGGTTGATCTGCTTGGGAATTTTGGTAAGAAAATTGATGACCCAACTGGCGACGGTAATTGTCAGCCAGATGGTAGTAGCTAAGGGTATCACTACCAGCAGACCTGCGATCAGGTCGTTTTTTAAGTCTTGTTTGATGCGTTGGAGCACGGGTGGTCAACTCTCCTCGTAACTGGCTGCAAATAACGTGAACAAACCTGAGAGTAAAGCAACTGCACGGGCAAAGAGTGAAAGTCGGCATTTTTATTGTCTTCTATCCCACCTTGCCGCGCCCTTAGATATGGAAAGAGTTAGGAGGTGGTAACTGCGGTTGTCCTGTACTTATCTTGTCAAGAATTATTGCAAATTACTGCCTGTCTTTAATATACTACGTGACTTGGGAAACACTTTACTCCTTTGTATATTTTAAGACAATTTAGCTAGGACTTAACAAATTAGCTCTTAGAGTTGAGGCCGAACCCATCGGGACGTTTCCCCTACAAGGCTGTTGGGCTGCTTCGAGAACAGTTGAATTTTGAGGATGGGGCTGGCTAAACCAAGACAGTTGGAATTGTACTGCGATCGCGCGCCATCCCATCGAACAATCATTTTTTTGAGAAATTGACAGAAGTGCGATCGACCAATGTAGCAGATATTACGTCAAATTATTTCTAAAATTCTAGATACTTATTAAACCATTTGACTATTGAATTACCATAACAAAAGAGATTCGTAGTGTGGAATGCAAGTCCGCTAAATTGTTACGGAATACGGAATTTTTTATGTCAGTAGTTTTTAGACTGACCAAATTCTAAGATATAAGGCAAAAGTGGACAGTTCATTGATGTATTTGCTGCGGGAAACCAGCAAGCGGGAGGATTGAACGGGCCGAACAATTTACTGTTTGCTCCTGACGGCTATTTGTACGTGACAACGCAGGGGAGTGTTGCTCGCAACAATCAACCTGATTTTAGCGCAAATTTCCCCAGTCAGGTGCTGCGTTACAACCCACAAACCAGGCAGTCAAATATCTTTGCTTCGCCCCAACCTTCGCCTCGGAGTCAGGGATTTGTGAGTCTTTTGGGAATGGCTATCGGGCCTGATGATGGCGACCTTTATGTGAGCGATTTTGCTAACGATATCAGGCGCTACAATTTAACCAGTGGGGAATTAATTAAGGTTTTACCTGCGAATTATACTGATACTTCGCCCAGTAGCAATTATGTAGGTGGTTTGGCATTTTCGCCGATCGGCAATTTGTTCGTTGTTGGCTTTGACAACCGCGCCAGCGCTAACGGCGCGGGTGCTGTTTTGCGCTACAGTGGCAAGACTGACGAACCGCTGCCAATATCGAGCAATACTTTGTTGAGTAACAATTCTATTTTTGTTCTTCCCGACAGCAAGTTAGAGCGTCCAGTGGGAATTTCTTTCTTTCCATCGGATGCTCAATTAGGTCAAAAGTGGAATTTTTCACTGGCAAATTACCCAATCGAACATCAAGGGTTAAATAACCTGAATATTGATGTAAATTACAAGTACAAAGATGGGATTCGAGATGATCAATATCCTGATTTTGTGCCGATTTATAATACCAATTTCAAAAAATCATGCAACAGTATTCTTGTCCCCCCCAAAGCATCGGGGGGGCTAGGGGGGGTCGGAGACTATTGCAGGATTTTAGAGAAATGGTATAAGAGTATTGACAATTTTTTAGTTAACTACCCAAATGAAACAGATTTTTGGGAAATAATGAACAAAAACCTGACGGAAAAAGTGCTGGCAGAAAAGCCGACAATTGCGTCTGTGACGGTTGATTTGGATGTTTTACCGACGCAAAAATTGCCTTACGAGCGCAGCAGCACTGTGACTCGGACAGCCGATGGCAAATTAGGAGAAGGCTGGGATTTCAAAATTCCTGATTATGCGATCGAACATCAGGGTTTGAATAATCTAAATATTGATGTCAAGTATCAGTATAAACCAGGAATTACCCAGGGTGAATATCCTGATTTTGTGCCGATTTACAAAGCTATTGACAATTTCTTGAGTGCTTATCCAAACGAAACGGATTTCTGGGAAATTGTGAATAAGAATTTGACGCAAAAGGTGCTGGCAGAAAATCCGGCTTTGAATTCAGTGGAAATTAATCTGGAGGTTTTGCCTACTAACCGATTGCCTTACGATCGAGCTAGTATTGTGTCGATCGCCTAACCTGTAAAAGTCGCTTTCCTATCAGGGTTGAATGAGCCTTGAAGGAGCGGTTTCTAAGAGCGATCGCGCATGATATGATTTGTGCCATAGGTCTGTACGAGTTCGCGATCGCATTAAGACCACAGAAATCGGGTTTTTATGGCGATTCAAGGTCTATAGCGGTTCTCAAAAAGTGAGGTATGCCCTAAGCCCTATTGCCCTATGCCCACGGAGGCCTATGCCCTATCCCGGATAGTATCTCATATGAGAGCACAGAAAGGCTATAGATGCAGTATTTTCGTCCATCAAACTCGGTTTCTGGGCAAATAGTGCGTCCCAGGACTATATACTTAGAAATGAAAATTTAATAACTTAAACATCTCCTGCAGTCCGATCCTATAAGTGCCGAGGTAAAAGGAGGCTCTTCCTCCGCACCTGCATTACCAGACAAAGGAGGCAGAGGCTCCGCACCTGCATTACCAGGCAGAGACTGGTAACGAGCAAAAAAGAGTGCGTCCAAGACTATTGTTGAGAAATCGGGATCAACTAACCAACAGGGGCAGAGGTTCAACTAGAAAGCAGAGCAATTTTTTATCTTTTTTTTAGAGCGACCATCGAAATTGAGTGAATAATGGAAGTATTCAAAGAATTTTGATTAAAACTTTAAGTAAAAGATATTAAGGAATTGTTGTGAAAACGCTAAATATCCTCTTAATAGAAGACAGTGCCCTAGATGCCGAACTGATTGAGGCTTATCTAGTTGAAGGCGGTCTCAAGTTTTCTCTGCGGTGCGTAGACACTCGGGAAGACTTTGCTGCGGCACTGGACGAACAATGTTTTGATATTATTTTGGCAGATTATATGCTGCCTGGTTTTAACGGATTAGCGGCGCTCTCAATGGCTAACGCTACTTGTCCAGAAGTGCCGTTTATTTTTGTGTCGGCTACCTTGGGCGAGGAAGTGGCGATCGAAACTTTGAAAAGCGGCGCTACAGATTACGTTCTTAAACGCAGTTTGACACGCTTGGTGCCGTCGATCGATCGCGCGATGCGAGAAGTGAAAGAGCGGCTCGATCGCAAAGCAGCTCAAGCGCAGCGGATCGAGAGCGAAGCGAGATTTCGGATGATGGCAGATACTGCGCCGGTGATGATTTGGATGTTGGACTCTGACAACCTTGGCGATTATTTTAACAAAGTTTGGTTGGATTTTACCGGTAAAACTTTGGCGGAAGAAATGGGTAGCGGTTGGATGGAAAGCTTGCACCCCGATGACTTGCCAAAATGTCTGGATCTTTGCAACAGAGCCTTCGATGCCCGCCGCGAGTACCGGCTCGAATGTCGCATGAGGCGCTATGACGGGGAATACCGCTGGGTTTTGGGTACGGGCGTACCCCGGTACAGACTCGATCGCACTTTTGCAGGTTACATCGGTTCTTGCATCGATATTAGCGATCGCAAATTAGCAGAACAAGAACGCACTGCCGCTTTAACAAACGAACAAGCAGCTCGCAAGGAAGCAGAAGAAACTGCTCAAGTCCTGCTATCGGCAAACGCTCGAATTACTAACATTCTCGAAAGCATTACCGATGCTTTTGTCGCCTTCGATTTAAATTGGAATTACACTTATATCAACCACAAAGCTCTCAAACTTTTAGGCAAATCACAAGCCGAACTCCTCGGTAAAAGTCTTCTGGATTTATTTCCCAATGCTGTAAAATTACCATTTTACAAAATGGCAGCAAAAGCATTAGCAGACCAGGTAACAGTAGAGTATGAAGAATTCGTGCCTTTATTGAATAAGTGGTTGAAAATGCGTTGTTATCCTTCCGATTCTGGTTTGTCGGCTTACATCGAAGACGTGAGCGATCGCAAGCAAGCAGAATCTGCACTCAAAGCTAGCCAAGAAAAGCTGAGAATGTTGGCAGAATCTAACTTGATCGGAATTGTCGTCGGCGATCTTGACGATGGCATCAGCGAGGCTAACGACGAATTTTTGCGGATAGTGGGCTACGAACGGGAACAGTTGGAGTGTGGGGAACTCCGCCGCTGTAAAGACCTTACACCGCCGGAACACCTGCTGCTGGACGATCGCAGCATTGCAGAGGCAAAAACAAATGGCGTTTGCACTCCCTACGAAAAGGAGTACATTCGGCCCGATGGTAGCAGGATTTCTGTGTTGTTGGGATATATTCTGTTGGGGGAAAAGCGACAAGAATTTGTGGCTTTTGTTCTCGATTTGACGGCTCGCAAGGAGTTAGAAAAAGCACTGCACGATCGAGCCGAGGAATTGGCGCGAGCCAACCGGATGAAAGACGAGTTTCTGGGAACTTTGTCCCACGAATTGCGGACACCGCTGAATGCGATGCTGGGATGGACGCAACTGTTGCAGAACCACAAGTTTGACGAAAAAACGACGGTTAGAGCTCTTTCAACGATCGACCGCAATACGCGATCGCTCTCAACTCTGATCGAGGATTTGTTGGATGTGTCGGAGATTATTACCGGCAAACTGTTCCTGAATTTGCGGTGGATGGATTTGATTTCCACTGTTGAGGCTGCGATCGAAGCTCTCGCCCCCGCTTGGAGGGCAAAAAATATTCAACTCGTGACGGATTTCGACGAAACAGCGGGGCGGATTTTTGGCGATTCCGGCCGCTTGCAGCAGGTGGCGTGGAATTTGCTGTCAAATGCGATTAAGTTTACTCCTGACGGCGGACAGGTAACGGTGGCGCTGCACAAAGTGGAGATCGCTTGTGGACAAGCGCAATTAACTGCGAGTAAAAATGTGTCGCATCCTAGCGTCGAAATTGAGGTCAGCGACACGGGAGAAGGGATTGCGAGGGAGTTTTTGCCCTATGTTTTCGATCGGTTCAGCCAAGCTGACAGTTCTACAGCGCGACCTTACAACGGATTGGGTTTGGGTTTGGCTTTAGTGCGCCATTTTGTAGAAATGCACGGGGGAACAGTGGAAGCCGAATCGGCCGGTGCGGGACAAGGAGCGAGGTTTTTGGTGAGATTGCCAATTAAACAGTCTCATAGCGAGGGCGGAGTTTCTGTGGTAGGGCTTGGGGAGTTGGCGGTTGGAGAAACCCCGGCGCGATCGCACCCGATGGAGTCTTTTGTGAGCATTAACCTTTCGGGAGTGCGAGTTTTGGCGATCGATCGCGACCGGGATTCCCTGGATTTTGCCCGTACAGTCCTCGAAGATTGCGGAGCCTTGGTGGAGACCGCGACCTCGGTCATGGAAGCCTTAGAGGCGATTTCCTGCATGAATCCAGATGTTTTGGCGATCGAACTAGGAATGCAGGGGGAAGATGGAGGAGATCTGCTGCGGCAAGTGCGATCGCGATCGGGCAACAAGGAAATTCCAGCGGTGGCGTTCACGGTAGCAGGTAGGGTAGAGGAACGGGTGCGGGCGCTGCGGCAGGGTTTTCAACTTCACCTGTCCAAGCCTCTCGATCCTGCGGAATTAGTGGCGGTGGTAGCAAGTTTGGCGGCGCGATAGCGACGATTCTCCGAAGCCCGTAACAGTTTCGATTGCCACTGTCAATTTGAGCTTTCTTATCAACTTTGGTAGCATCGGAACGTATCGAACCGCGAAGGCGCTAAGAACGCGAAGGAAGGACGTACATTTTCTTTCTCTTCCTACCCTTGCTCGTTACCAGGCTCTGCCTGGTAATGCAGATGCTTTGGCTCTGCCTCTCTTTAACCCTGGGCTTCGGGAGAGACGAGTGTGAATGATATCGGAAACAATATCAAATCATGTGCGATCGATCGCCCTAACACACAGTCCTGGACGCACTCATACCAAAGAAACCGGGTTTTTTACCGGATTTGTCGGCTAAAACGCATAATTTTCGTCAAAAAACCCGGTTTCTGACCACCCGTGCGATCGGCATAACAAAAAAAGTTCGTAGTGCGGACACACAATAGACTTCTTGCAAAAATAGTTAGGACGGGCTCGCGTGCCCATCCCACAAAAATCTTTTTTCTTGTGGGATGGGC
>NZ_CAWPRX010000004.1:0-3229 GCF_963890365.1 Tychonema sp. LEGE 07196
CCCTCTCCCAATCTCCCCCTCTCCCATTCTCCCCCTCTACCCCTCAATCGCTATACACAATCTATATGAGCAACAGCTTATTGGTGGCGTTGGTGTTTTGAGTTCGATCGGAACCCAAGTCCTGACTAGGAACCAATTACCCAAAATTGATTGAGGAAAAAGGCGATCGCCGCACTGCCAATGGGCACAGTCAAATTGTCAATTCCCAACTTAGAAACCGACTCCAAAGTAGCAGCAACCAAAGCCACAATAGCGGACACAACCAAAGTTTGCCAAATATTGCCGCCAGCAGTTAGCAAAATCAAACTGCTAACTGCAAAACTCACCAAATACATAGTTGCAGAACCTTCCCAACTCTTTTGGATTCCCCAAACTCGATAAATATGTTTGCCGTATTTTTGACCGATGACAGCAGCCAATCCGTCCCCCCAAGCCATCACTAAAATGCCCAAAGCTGCGTATTCCTGATGTTGCAGCGGCCAAAACCAAGCGACGAGAACGCTAATACTCACAGCATAGAAAAAAGTCCCGAAACTTTTGCGGTTGATACTGTTAAGACTGGGCAAAATCGGCAGTTGGTAGGAAATTAGGGCGATCGCACCTGCTAAAACCCCCGCCGAAATTCCCACCCAGCCCGGTATTTGCAGCCACCAAGCCAGCAAAATCACGTTCCCAGTACCGATGTGAACCACCTTCCGCGATACCTCTGCACCCACAGAAGTCAAGCGGTTTAACCCCTCAGCTACCAATAAAATCACACCCAACCAGGCTCCCACGAGGGAAATTTGCAACCACACAGTGGGAATTTCAGAAAATATAGACACGATAATTTAGGAATAACTTCGATCGGACACTGTTTACTACTTTACAGTCGTCTATTATAATTGACAGCATAACAAAATCAATAGGAAAATAGATTTTATGACTGTGGAGTATGTATTAATTATTCATGAAGTAGAAAATTATCAAGCTTGGCAAAAAGTATTTCACAATGCTGAGAACCTGCGAAAAGAAGCTGGCGAGCGATCGTATCAAGTTTTGAAGTATGAAAATGAACCAAACAAAATTGTTCATTTCAGTGGCTGGACATCAATAGCAGATGCCAGGGCATTTTTTGAGTCTCCGAGACTGGTGAAAATTAGAGAAGAAGCGGGAGTTAAAGCTCCTGAGTTTGTATATTTAGAGCTATTAGAGTCAGGAGTCTTATAACTCTGATCGATGGTTATTTTATCAACTGCCGCACAGCCGCAAAAGCCCTGGGACGCAACTCCACGGGTAGCAGCGACAATCCCAAACCCGCCCACATCTTCGCCTCAGAAAAAGACTTTCCAGCCTGCACCATTTGTCGCCCTTTTGCAGTTTCGCCCACCTCAATCAGCCGCAAACCAAGCGCTAATTGAGTTTCGGCGAGCCTTTTGAGCCTGACTGTTTCCAACTTTTCTGACTCAAATTCGTAGGCGGTCAAATAGCGCAATTTATCAGTCAAATACGGAATTGCCCGATCGACTCCTTGCTGTCCTGCATGAACTCGATACTCCATCAATAACTCTGGCAAGTAATAGCATTTTTTGTCGGCAATTGCAAGTCTCACAAACAAATCGTTATCTTCACAGTTTTGCAAATTCGGCCGCAGAAATCCTACTTCTTGCAGCGCGGGGCGGCGAAACAAAGTCGCCCCTATTTGCAAACTCTGTCTCAGAAAAACTGTCGAGAGCAAATCTTCAATAATTCCAGCGGATAAATCGGTGCGGCCCCACCGCTGCGAATTCAGTTGTGTCTGGTTTTCGTCAATATTGTTGTTGACATCAATGACCCAGTGATCGGTACTGACAAAATCAATGCTGGGGTCTTTATCTAAAATAGCAGATGTCCGCTCCAGAAATTGCGCTCTCAGGCGATCGTCATCGTCCAATTTGATAAAATATTCGCCCCTTGCCGCCGCAAAGCCCGATCGCATATTATTACTTTTACCAATATTCTGCAGGTGGCGAATGTAGCGAATTCCTGGCCCTACAAATTCTGACATTAACAGCGGAGTGCTGTCAGTCGAGCCGTCATCGCAGACAATTAATTCAAAATCTGTATAAGTTTGATCTAACACGCTGGCGATCGCACTAGCCAGCAAATGCACTCGATTGCAAGTAGGAATGCAAACGCTAATTTTCGGCACAAACAAAAACCATTTTAGATTTTAGATTTTAGATTTTAGATCTGAAATTTTAAACTTTAGACTGCCCCAAATTAAAGTCTTCCTGATGCCCTGCGCGGGCCAATGCCCAATGCCCTGCGCGGGCCAATGCCCAATGACTAATGACTAATGACTTCTTCCTTCTTCCTTCTTCCTTCTTCCTTCTTCCTTCTTCCTTCTGACTTACATCCGTTACATCCCGTACATTGCTCGTTGCCGAACTTCCTTCTTTAACTCAAACGAGCCGTACATTCAAGAATTAACTTTTGATTCACCAAAGCAAAGGGTTGAATTTCCAAAGCGCGGCGAAAAGCTCCAATAGCACTCGTGTATTCTCCTAGGGCAGCGTAGCACAAACCAAGACCGTGCAGCGCCCCAAAATGTACCGGGTTCAATTTGAGGACAATTTCGCAATCGTGAATCGACTTTTTATAATTTCCTTGGGTATAGTGAAGTACGGCGCGCCGATTCCAAGCTTCAGCAAAATCGGGTGATTGAGCAATCAGTTTCGTCAGCAAATCCAAAGCGTGGCGAACATCGCCGGCACTTAGCGAAACTTGCGATCGCCTGAGAATTTGCATCCCATAATCACCCTTCTGGTTAAACCAAGTCCGCCAGAGTTCTGTAGTCGCCCGATCGCGCACGCTTTCTTCGGAATTTTTTAAGTCTTGGAGCAGCGCTTTGATAGATAATTCGTCCATAGTGAGAAGATTGTTAAAAAAGTTTTATCCGTCAATCTTATCGCGACAGCGGCAATTTGATTTATCCAATATCCCATGCAAATTTTGATGCTTTCCTCGACTTTTCCCTACCCGCCAAGCCGCGGAGGAACTCAGGTAAGGACTTTTAATTTATTACAATACTTGAGCCGGCGGCATGATGTAATTCTCGGCACTGTGCGATCGCCCGATGTCACCGACGCACAAATCGACGCATTGCGAGGGCAAGTGACAGAATTGGCAGTTTTTCCCCACCCGCAAGCACCCCCCCAACCCCCCCTTGCTAAGGGGGGGCTAAGACTCAATCAGGAGACTGAGGAGG
>NZ_CAWPRX010000005.1:0-32101 GCF_963890365.1 Tychonema sp. LEGE 07196
AGAGGCTTACTCAATCCTTGGGCCCGCGAATGCAGCTTCAGTGCCAGCATCGCCCAAGCTTCGCTCTATGGGATTTCGACAAAATCGGCGGGCATCCTGTTCATAGGGCAAAATGGGCAAGTACAATACCGACCGGATATCCGGGAGCCGAAGCGAGGCAAGAAGGAGCCGCCAAAGTATTTAACGCCAGTCGGAGAATTTGATGCTTTCGTCCCCCCATCCCCCGACAACCCGCTCTACTGGGAGATTGAAGCCCTAAAGCGAGAAGCTTTTTATATTAATGATGTGCCTTATATTCTCCTTACTGAGGGAGTATTTAAAGCCCTTGCCGGGTGCTCAAATGGCATCCCCACAATTTCCTTGCTGGGAGTAGAGCAAGGCCTGACAGGCAAAGCCCGCGACCCCGAAAATCAGCGATTTCTAGTACCCGCGCTGAGAAAGCTCGCAGAGGCTGGCTTTGGCTTTATCATTGGCTTTGATGCCGATGCGGCCACAAATCCAAATGTGCGGGCGGCCGAGAAGAAATTGGCTAAGCAATTGGCTAAATTCAATGTGCCAGTGAGAAGTATCACGGGAGCCTGGGCCGCTGCCTCAGTGATTGAGTCCGGCGAGGTGAAAAATACTAAAGGCATGGATGATTTTATTCAGCACAAAGGGATTGAGGAATTCCGAGCAATCCTCAGCAAAGCAAAACTGTTTGGCGAGAAAGAGAGTGATGCCGAAAATGGAAAGGACAGAACTAAACCTATTACCCCCCGCGAAACAGCAGCGCAAATAGCCGAAGAATACGGGCATCACTGGAAATTTGACAATGAACAAAAAGCTTGGCGAATATGGACTGGCAAAGAATGGGAGAAAATCGAAATAGGCAATTTTGAAACTCTACTAATGACCGTAATTGATGCCAAAAATATTCCTTACAGCGGGGACGCCTACTTAACTGACGTACTCAAACTTTTAACCAAAAGACTGAGGGTTGCTCGCTGGCAAACTTGGGACAGGAAGCGTTACATCAATTTCAATAATTACGTGCTCGATGCTAGCAGGTTTACACGCTTAGACCACTCGCCGGGTATGGGATTTACTTCACACCTTCCTTATGAATACAAGCCTCTCACAGGCAGTACAAGCAGCGAGGTGTTGGAGACGTTAAAACTAAACTGCCCGAAGGTTTACCGATGGATGAATACGGCAATGCAGGGCAACCGCAAGAAAATCCTCAAACTGTTGGCAATCATCAACGGATTGCTTAAGTTTCGATTTTTTGACTTGCAGATGCTCGTTCACTTAATCGGTAAGCCGGGGAGCGGAAAGGGTACATTTATTCGACTACTTCAAAAAATAGTAGGTCGAGAGAATTGGAAAGGATGCAAACTCAAAAATATGGATGACGGCTCAACAATTGCCAGTATTATCGACAAGCAATTGGTAGCCTGTCCAGATGAGCGCACTGCTTTGGGTGTAGATGCGATATTGTCCTTGACGGGTGGCGATGCCGTCAGTTACCGGGAAGTATATAAACCAGCCTCTGATGCTTTTTTCTACGGTTTACTAATCATTGGAAGTAACAACCCGATTTTCGTAGGCGATACAACTGGTTTAGACCGCCGTTTGTGTCTTGTTCACTTCGACAATCCCTTACCAGCGGTGTTGCGAAATTCAAACATTGAAGCGGAGATGGATGAAGAAATTTCTCAACTCATTGCCGTGGCTCTTAGCCTTTCTGACAGCACGGTTACCGAGTGCATTCAAGGGGTAGGCAAAAATCAGATTGCAGAATTCAAGCTCGAAGAATGGGACATGAAGCTGCAAACCAATAGTGTCGCGGCTCACTTCGACGATTGCTTGATTGTAGACCCGACTGCCTCGACACCTACGGGCAAGATTTACGAACATTACAAGAATTGGTGCGACTCCAACCTCAAAGCAGTTTCTCATATCAAGTATCCAAAGATGCTCTCGGAGCTCTGCAACGATTACCTTGAACTCACTGGAGTCAAGTGGCAGCGTTCCCGTGGTCGCAGTTGGATTGAAGGACTAAGACTTCGCACCGAAGGGGAAACATCGCCCACTCATTCTGATGTACTTTCGGCACTTATCCCTGAAGATTCTCCTACCAATGATGCGGGGTTTGACGGGGTTACGACGGGGTTACGACGGGGTTCACAATCCTTGCCAGACGGGAATTACAGCCATTTGCGGGGTTTAGACCCTTTAAACATTCCAAATAAAACCGAAACTTCTGCATCACACGAGGAAAGCCACAAGACGAACCAGGAAACAGAAGCAGTGGAAATAGAAAAAGTAGGTTTGAACCCCGTCAACCCCGTCAAAATACCAGAACCCTTACCAGTAGAAGATTTAAACCCCGCAACAAACCCCGCACAAACCCCGCACAAACTCCGTCAAACCCCGCACTCTGAACTCAACGAAGATGAACTCAACCTGCTGGACATGATTCGGATAGCAACGGCAGAACCCGACCCCGAATCTGCACGACGGGCAGCGGCAGACATTCTGCCAATCCTTAAAGATGTCTGTACCAGGGGAGCTGCCAACCGCGAGAAAGTTTGGGCCGCTTTGACCGATTCGGAGCAAGCAATATTCTCGGAACTGACGGCGAAGCCGATGGCACTGAGCGACAATCCGCAAGAACCAAACCCCCTCCAACCCGTGCCAGAGCCAGAAATTATCGCCCCCGCCGATGCCGAAATATTGCGAGAAATTGCAACAGTTTGGTGGGACGAATTTTATGGCGAACAACTGCAAAACCTACTCACCCAGATGTTTGGCTGGCAAGCACCGGGGACTAAATACGACGCCACCACCATAAACGCTTGGCTAGTGACTGAGGACGCAATTGTGCGCGATCGGATAGGCGAATTGTGGCAACTAAAACACGGCGAAGGCTTGATAGATTCCCTTGACTGTGGCTTTTAGGCGAACTCCCCACACCCGTCGTTTACCCAAATACTTGAGTTACCCCATGAAAACTTTTCTCGAATTCCATCGCACTTACCTGTTTGCAAGCAAAACGTTGATCCAATTGGCAACCGACCGCCTCACAAACAATCGTGCGTATCAAATCTCGCAAGCAAAACTGGCGATCGCAATCGCTAACCAAAAACTCGAAAAATTAGAATCTCCCGTGTCTGTGTTTAGAACTCTTTCTGAGTACGAGACGGAATTGCCCAACGTGGGGGAGTTGCGGGAGGAATTAACGGTCTTAAATCGGAGATTGGTGGCCGCCTGTCGAGTTCCCGATATTCTGCCGTCCAAGCGCGATAAACGACGGGCGATTGAGCAAGTTAAGGATGTAGTAGAGGGCGTGGTTTTGAATCTCAATCCTGAATCAGTGATCAAGTGGAACCCGCAATTATCGTTGCTGGAAAAGCACTTGCTCTCACGATTTCCGTACCTGTCGGAACAGGAAAATCTCGTGGTAGAGGGCGTTATTTTTGGGATGGGTAGTACCTGGTACAATGTCACGTTCTCTGGGGAGTATGACACTTTAATGGAGCCGATCATCCAGCGTGTTGGCGGGGGTATCGTAACTCGAAACTCTTACGGGGTTCTGGTACTTAATTCCCCTTCCGTAATGTTTGTGGATATCGACATCGAGGGGGAGGACATGAGTTGCCGATCGCGATTCGGCGGGGATATCAAATCGGCTGTGAATTTGATTGAAGCATTCACCAAGTATTCGGGGCTGGCTTTTCAGGTTTATAAAACGAAAAACGGGCTTAGGTTGCTTGAATTGTCCCGGACTTGGGATGCGCGGGGAAAAGATGCGGCGTTCGTTTTTGACAAACTTGACGCCGACCCATTGTTTGCTCAACTGTGCAAAACGCAAGGTACTTTCCGGGCGAGACTGGAGCCTAAGCCTTGGCGCGTGCGATCGAACTCCATTAATGCTGTCGCGTGGAATTTGGGGGTACTTGGACAACCGTCAAAAATTCCTTTGCAAGTACGCAAAATCCAGCAATATCACGATGGCGCGTGTTGCACCTCGATGTCGCAAAAAAGTGTCCTAGCTTAACCCACAACCCACCGCCGATGTTCTGGCGGTTGTCGGCGCGACAGAATTGCCCGGTTCAAGCGGAGTGCCGATCGTTGCCCCGTTTTTTGATTTCTTCGTGCTGACACGGAATGAACCAGGTGATCGGCTTGATGCGGTAACTTGATCGCCCGCCAGCAGACTTATCTGTTCGCCACTCGCACCGTCGATCGAAGCCGCCACCAAAAAAATTAGCTGATTTTTTGTGTGCCCTAAAGTCAGGCGTTTGCAGTATAAAGTCAGGCGTTTGCAGTATAAAGTCAGGCGGAAAGCAGGTATTTGTAGGGGCTGCATTTTACCTGCATTTACCTGAAAATATCCTGCAAACGCCTGCAATTTCCAGCCAAATTACTGCCTTTTTGTGCTGTTCGTGCCTTTGCTTGTTGAGGCTGCTTTTGGGCTGTTCTCTCTCGGTAGCAAGCAATGTTTTTGTCCGTACAAACCTGACTTTTACGTGCAGAAACAAAAACAATGCACCCTTATGAATGGGGAATCCTAGGTATCAAGGGGCTTGATTTTTACCCGCTCTTCGACTGTGCCGATTGCTCACATTGCTCTTGCTGTTGTGGCGGTTTTTGTGGCAGCACAGGCATCAATTGCCGCAACTTTCCCATCGCACTTGGGTAGCGAGCGAGCGACTTGAGGGACAGCTCGATCGCCCACGACGGAGCTCATAGAATCAAACAGGCGATCAGCTACCAATCTCGCGCCGTAGCTTCAGCTATTGAGGAGGATTTTGCGGCGGCAATCGACGCGGGCCTTTCTTGCATCCACCGATGTTTTGGCGATAGTTGGCGAGACGCAATTTGAAGAGTTTAAGCAGCTAAAAGGTGAGGGGCGAGCTCACAAAAACGCATAAAAACGTATATTGTTGAAAGTTTTCCTGGGTCTGCCACTCTTTGATTTTTCCTTGCTGACCACGGAGAAACCAGGAGCGATCGGCTTGTTGGGCCGCCTAATCGTTCCTGGTTGATTCGCCGGTAAATCGATAGGGAATAAGGAAGCCACCATTTCTATAAACGGATAGGCGGGGATACTCAATTTTCCCCATCTAATACTGGAAGTGCTACCCGTAGAGTTAGTTTAAAAGTTAAATGTTTATTCAAATCCCTAATAGGGTTTTAGATGTTTTTTTGGCTCTACCCCAGTTGCGCCAGGGCGAATGTGTCTCGTACTTCGTTAATCATCACCGTATAATGGTTAGATGCTCATACGGTATATCAAAAGCTCGCATTGATTGATGCTCTTGAAGAGGTTTCGGTTATGGAATACAGAATTACAATATTGAGCAACGATTAGTCACGCAAGTTTAGCAAAGTAAGGGGAATATATGTCAGGTTTTGATCCAACACAATTCGTTAATCGCATTGGGCGAAAGCTTGTAATGGAGTTCGCAGAGGCAAGCGAGGCTGGTACGCCCGGACTGATTGGCAGCGCGCGCGAACATCCAGCACGGGTGCAACTTGTGAAGTTATTACCGCCTTATGTATCTATAGGAAGCGGTTTGTTAATAGATAGCTATGGTGAAGAGAGCAAACAACAAGATATTGTCATGTATGAGCGTGACTTTTGCCCTGTTTACTCAATTAATAACACTCCGGAGGCTACCTATTTTCCAATCGAGGGGGTTATTGCAAACGGTGAAGTAAAAAGTTCAGTTAATAAAAAGGTTTTATTCGAGGCATTAGATAATATTAGGTCAGCTAAGTCGCTTCGCAGATATGTTCACAAGACTGCTGAAGAACTTGGATCTCTTGCCTACTATAGAAATTTTGGGATGGCGGTTCCCTTCGCCCCCATACCTAGCAATGAATTCAATCAAGATCTTAATTTTAGAGATCAGATTTATAGTTTTATTCTTTGTAATTCATTTACCCATAGTTCAGAAGCAGTTTTGAACAATCTCGTAGAATATCAACGCCTTCACGGACACGAATGTATGCCTAATATCATAATATCTCTGAACAATGGATTCATTCAAGGTATGCAGTGCGATAAGGGGAGCCTACAATTTTCATTGCTCGCCTCTGATAGTTTCGCATTTGTGCCAGCTCCAGATCAGTGCTTTTCGTACTTAGTCAATGAGCTAAGACAACATATTTGCGACGCTCGCACTGTCCCGCTTCAAGCACTTGACCGTTATATGACAATTTTCAATAGCCCACTATCGAATTGCGAAGTGCTTCGTTTTGAAAGTCGGTAGCCAGTTTGATCTCCATATTCTAACCCAGCAGTTGGAAGAAAGGCAAATCTCGTTAGATTTCGGGGTTAACACTCGATGCTAGGGAACTGAGCTTAGAGAGTAGGGGGGGGAGGGTATGAGACATAATGTAAACCGTATAAGATGAAAGGTAAGACAACCCCTGTTAAGGCACAGCAATATTAGCCCTAACAATTATTATAAATACCTAACACGCCACACCCGAAGGCTAGGTCAGGATACGTTCATTACTTGACCGGCGTTGCAACGATCACAGACGCTCTCGCCCTTAAGACACCTTAGAAGGTCTGCTCTTACCCTGCCTTCATACCCACAGTTTAGCCGATTGCAAAGCGCGAGTCCGACAACAGCAATTTATGCAACTGTCAAGGCTGACATAACGGCTGCTACGCTGCCAATTTTTTCGCACTTCTGAAATTTGATTTTTAATTCAATTCCGATGCCGCCACTTGACTATTAAGTCAATCCACTTGTTGTTAAAAACGCTAAAAAATTAGCTAATTGTTGCGGAGCGCTAAAGTCAGGCATTTGCAGTATAAAGTCAGGGGTTTGCAGTATAAAGTCAGGCGGAAAGCAGGTATTTGCAGGGGGTGTACTTTACCTGCAGTTACCTGAAAATATCCTGCAAATGCCTGACTTTTTCGGTCAAATTACTGGTTTTTTGTGCAAGGACTGCCTTTGCTGGTTGAGGTCGGTTATGGCTGTTCTTTCTTGGTAGCAAGCAATGTTTTTGTCCGTACAAACCTTATTTACTATTTTTAAATAAAAACGATGCACCCTTATGAATGGGGAATCCTAAGTGCAAGGCGATCGCGTTAGGCTGACTATCGGACGAGCGATTCCCTCGCGATCCTCGACATCAGCCGGCTGCTTCGCTTGCAAACAGGATAGCGGGCGCGCGATCGCGTCAGGCATCCGCCGCCGATACTCAACAGCACCAACTCGAATGCGTCGTGCGATGCTCCACTCCATCGTAAAGACGGCTGCCCTGTACACCAACAGGCTCGCTCCTGGCTTCAATATCGACTCACGCTCGCGTCAAGCACAGTTCTATCAAAGTCCAAACTGCCAATACCCCAACTGTGGAGCCTTGGCTGTCGAAAGTGACCGATCGCTAACTTCAACTCCCAAGAATTCCTATGGCACTCTTGCAAAAACCATAAAAACCATAAATTGCTCATTTTTACCCCCCTATAACGTCTATTTGACATGGCTTGCTATGCGACTACCGTACTTATTACGAGGATTGAGGAGGATTTAGAAGGATCTAAAACACAAAAAATCACACCAAAAGCAACAATTATTTACAAAAACTAATAAGCATTTATACTGATTGTGAGGCTAAAAGTAGGAAATAGGAGGTGTAATGAGTAAAAAATGTGCTGTTTTTTCCTCTTTTTTCCTCCTTATTTTTGGCTAATTTTTTTGGCTCAGTTATATCGATTTTCCTGCATTGGTTTGGTCAAGGTGCACTCAGATTGATAGGGCCAATGGGGAACCAGTGATAGCGAATTGCAGGCTTATTCGGATGGGGCGATCGATTATAGCGAGAGTGGCAGTTGCGTTCATGGTATTGAAAAGTCTCCTTGCCTGGAATTTAGGGGAGCCGGGGCGATCGATTATAGCGAGAGTGGCAGTTCGGTTCGTGGTCTTGAAAATTTTCTTATCAATAGCGGGCGCTGTAAAAAAAAGATGGCGTTAAGTGGGGCTGCCTAACAGATCTATTCGTTAGGCAGCGTGGGGCGTGTGTCCTCTCATGCTGTCTTACATCTAGTAGGGCAAAATGTAAGACAGCATGAGAGGCGGTAATACAAGATAGTTGAACGTGAGTAAGAAAAATTAAAAAATAAGCGTAAGACTCTTCTTGCTCCTGTGTCCTACTAAAAAGCAAGGAGAGTCTTACAATATAGTAAGACAGTATAAGACGTAGGCAAGATATGTCAGACAAGGAATTTATCATTTTTCTGTTCCGTTGGGGGTGCTTCTTCCTGTAATTGCTGGAGATACAGCAGCATCAGTTTTTTTCGGTCTAGTCTACAGTTTTGTAACGCTTCGTAGACGCAAGGCCTGTGACGATTGAATAATGGATTGAGTGAGCAAAAATTCCGCTAAACATGACGCATTCCTTGTAGTCATCACTGAATCCATGAACTCGAATGTTGCAGAGGAGAGCTTTCACTAATAAATCGTATGCTGCTTGACTAAAGTCCTTTAATCGTTCACTGTTCATTTAATGAGTGGATAGGTTTTATTTTTCATCCTCATTCTCGGACGGCGCGGTGGCTCTGGTTCTTCGGAAAGCCACCGTTCTCATCTTTATTTAGTCTAAACTACAGTTATAAATTCATTGCGTGGATCTTGTTGGCTGGGCAATACCTCAAAGCAAGACTCTCTAGGTCCAAGAACTTCCTGTCTGAGATTGAGTAGCAACTCTGTTCTGACTGACACAATTCACCTTACTAAACAACTTGTATTTATTTACACTATAACCTTTGATTATATGTAAATTTTAGGTATGGGCAGAATAGTAAATATACATATAATCAAGGAAGTTAGGTAATTTCAAATAAGTAAAGATTGATAGCTATGAATAACCAAAAAAACATTTTGATTGCCCAGTTAAATTAGTTTAATAGTCTAAAAAATTAATCATTATCATTCACAAAAGAATCAGTCAACAATTTTTGAAGATGAATTATGTGCTTTTTAGTAAATCGAATATTGACTGGTTCTCCGCAGATTTCAACACTTAGCTCAGGATTTGGACTTGATTCTGTAACTTCTTGAGTAATCTGCTCTATTATGTCCTGCATCTCTACTGAACCATGATTAGATTTTGCGCCACAGTTAGCACATAAACACAGAATATTACCCCTGTCATCAAGCCATTTTGCACGAGTAGATGGAACCAAGTAATGCCCCTCAAAATATGGCTGACCATCTCGCTTGTAAAAGGTATAATTACAAATTTGACACTTGCCATTATACTCCACATTCAAGAAGCTTCTTACTTCATTATCTTTTGCTTCCCACTTTTTGCGTGGAACTATTTTAAATCGTTTATCTAATGGCAGTTCGTTAGCTTTATTAGTCATAACTCTCTCACTAACTCTCTGAGCATATTGGTCAATATTAGTAGGGGAACTTGGCGGTAAATCATAAGTATCTGCTTTAGTAGTAATTGGACGTGAGAAGCGTTCTATAAGTGCTTGTTTGAAGTTAACAGCTTCTAAGATTTCTGTAGTTTCTGTATTTTCTAAATCTTCTTCATTTTTAAATATAGGAATTTTTCCCTCTCGTCTTAGTTTATCAATTACTTCTTTATTCCTAAAAACAAAATCTATATATTCTTGCTCTACTTTGTTCCCTCCTAATATTTTTTTATATGCTTCATTTATTTTTTTCGTTAGCTCGTCTATTGATCTCAGTTTCATCCCAAGTTGCTTTGTTAATGTAGAACTCAAGATAAAATCTTCAGATAAAGCGTCAATAGGCAAATCGCTGGGCTTGTAGAATTTGTTGTTTTTATCTGGTATCCATGCCAGATTACGAACAAGCCTGCCCATTATTGATTCTTGCTTTATGGGTGACTCAGGATTTTTGAAGTTTTTATTAGTAGCTTTTTGAACCTCCCCATATATATGTTGACTATTACGTAATAATAACTCGTTCCAAATATAAGTTGCTTTTCTGCAGGTGGGATTTTCTAAAGCATATTTCAATCCATCGATTTCACATTTAGGATCGAACCCATTAAGACCTCGTTGGTGATTAAGTCTTGAAGCTGAAATAATAATATTTCCAGCCGCATCAGGTTTTCTGTGAAACACCCTTACTTGTTTACTTACTCCTATAATTTCTAAATAGTATTGGTCTTGCTCATTACAAATATCATTTAAAAACCAAGCATTGGGATTTCCTTTAAAATAAAGTTCCAAATCTGAAGACCAAAAGTATATTTCCCTTGGATGTTTATATGCCTGACGACGTTCTCCTGCCTTGTTAGCACTCAGGAATGGTGTTTCCTTAAGTTTGATAACTAACTGTTCTTTTTTGCTGACGGTATCCGTTTTACTTTTATTACCTGATGCAAAAACAGATTTTAACGCTCGAAGTATCTTATCAATATCACGTTCATGTTCACCTTTCTCTATTTGATTCACGTTGCTCTTTTGATATTTGGGAATAATTTTCTCCATTACTTCTGCTACAACATCAGGTTCAGAAAAGCCAAGTTGTCTGAGAAACATGAGAGAATTTCGTCCCACTAACTTGTTTTCTACGATTTCTCTTTTAACAGTAGGAAAATCTGTTTCATCGCCTGATGATGGTGAGAGGTAAGCATTTGGTAATCCATCATTGCGAAATGGTTCTACATGAGTAGCATTTTGCAATCGGATAAATGGTTTGTTTCGTAGAATGCCATCACCTGCTCTCCAAAGTGCTTCTTGTTTATTAAGAAAAGCATAGAAATGAGCAACCCAGTTATCAGATTGCTGTTCTATAAAAAGCTTATTGAATTTACGAGCAAAATCTTCTGGTTCAATTTTCTGAACTTCTAATTCTTCTGTAAGATATTTGTGAATATGGGGAGTTAGTCCTTGAGTAATCTCATCAGAAAGCCATGTGTAAGTGCCACCATAAAGCTGTTGTAATTGAGTTTCTGAAAGTAGTTGGCGGAAATTTTTACTGCGAGCTAACTTTGCTTGTCTGGCTGGAACATATTTACCGTCACGGATAGTAGGAAGAAGAGCTTTTTCTCTGAAAGCCTGACGTACCTCTTCAAATACTGGACTAAAAATAGGATTCTTCTCAAAATCGGATTTACGTATTGGGAGTACATCATTCAAACTCTTGACTGTTAATAACTCCATATCACGAATTAGTGGAAGCACTTCTGCTACTAATGCAGCAGTATGATCAATTAGTGATTGATTAAAAATGTTGTCCCGTCTGATATTGTCGCGGGCTGGTGTGGTGTGATATGGACCTTGTACAAGAAATTGGAGATTGGTTTCTATTTGTGTTGGTAAAAAAACGACTAAGGGTGAACTACCTACAGAAATTATCTGTTCTTTACCTGTCTGCTTATCTTTGCTCAAAAGAAATGCTATTTCAACTTTAAGATTTGAGTGACCTTCAACTGGTTTATCAAAGACAAGCCATTCTTGCCGACTTTTACCGATAACTATAACTTTCTTACAGTTAGAATCAATACGCTGCATTTCTCGTCGATAAGTTATTGTTGAACCGCCTTCCAGATTCCATGAAATTTCTTCAATGTGGCACAGGAATAGTAATATGGAAGGTTTAAGTGAATCAAGTTTATTAAGAATTCGGTCAAAGGTATTTTTTTGTAGCTCGGATTTATGATTGAACGGAAAAATAAAAACTGTTTCCCCTGGTAAAAGTTCCCGAGGATTGATTGAACAAGGATAGATGTACTCCTCTATTTTGAAATGTTCGCTACCTGAATAAATTTCTGGAGACGAAGTAAAAGCATAAACTGATTTGAAACCAATACCAAACTTACCAATTTGTTTCTCATCATCCTGCTTAGTTCCTTCAAATATATTGCAAATACCACGAACATCAGCTTCATCGAAGGGCTTTCCAAAGTGACTTACCTCTAAATGGTCAGAGTAAAGCCGAAACGTAATACTTTTAGGAAAGTTAGAATTTTGATCATTTTGATTTTGGCGCGAAAGTGCATCTTCAGTATTTTGCAATAGCTCATAAATAAAGTGAGTTTGGTCGTTGTAGAGTTGTTTAGCTAAAAATTCTCCAATTTTTTTGAATTCTGTCCCATAGCCACTGACATTGTGCTGTTTAATTTCGGTATAGTTACTAGCCATATCATTGATCCTTAATTATTAAAATTCCTACAGCAATACGTTGACTAATAATGTCTGCTTCACGGCGATTTTCTAAATCAGAACGCTTGCTTTCGTAATCTCGTTGGATACGAGATCGCTCTGACTCTTTCATCCGAATAATCCGCTCTTCTTTAGCCTGATTTAGTTCATTTCCTACGCGCTGAATGCGATTTTGGTAATAAGCATCAAGACTAGCGAGTTTGCGATTTAACAGTGTATTATTTCTATATCGTAACTTATCAAGTTCATCTAAGCGATACTGGTGTACCGTTTCATCAAGATTTTGAATAGCAGTATCAAGTAAAGCAGTTGGGAAGTTAACATATTCTGCTGGTTGTATAGCGTGGCTCAACAATCGCACCAGGGCTGCTGAAACTTCGGGTGCAAAGCACAAATTATCAAGATTGCAAGCATTTCCTACTAGCCGCACTTCTGGGCGCACAGCCACTGTTTCCCAAAGATCACAAACAAAAAGGTACTGTCCTGGTGGCACGGTATTATCAGAAACAGCAACTTGCGTAACGAGTGGCTCATCTATAGCTGCCCAATGAGAAATAGCTACCCGTGCCAAAGGATGAATAGGCGTGATGAATGGAATCTCCCTCTGTTCGAGAGCCGTTTTCTGATCAAACGTAAGTAGCCAATGCGGCTCGTTGCCTTCTAGCCACCGAGTAAAAGCAATAGTAGAACGGTTTTGCTTGAGGTTAAGAGAACGCACTTTTTTAAGCAGTTCTGCCCGTCCGTGTTGATTCAGCCGTAGTCGATGGAGTCCAGAATGCTTACTGTCAGCCATAATTTGTCCTCCCAGCGTCGGCAGTTGCAAGAACATTTCAATCATCTGGCGTAAATCATCAGCAGAAACAAACTTGTCTTCAGCAACTACAGAGTCAATATCTGCAGTAAACCCCTCATCCAGCCCCAAGAATGAACCACCTTCTGCTTCGAGCCGATGCTGTTCTTCTGCTAGGCGGAGTGCATTATCTGCCATTTGTTGTGCTTTCTGTTCAGCTTGTTCGGGACTGAGATTAGGGTCAAGTGCTACACGAGTTAAATCTTGTACAACATCTCCCAGCACTTCCTCCAAATCCCCTATAGTGTCTTGAAAGATACCCAAGCGTTCAAAGCAACGGAAGAAAATGCGCTCTTCAACAGTACCTGGTGTTACGAAATTAAATATGAGTACCTTCTCGCTTTGCTGACCAAAACGGTCTATCCGTCCAATGCGTTGTTCAATCCGCATGGGATTCCAAGGGATGTCGTAATTTACTAAGCGATCGCAAAATTCATAATCTAGCCCTTCGCAACCAACCTCAGAAGATAAGAGGATATCGAGTGCATCTGAGTTGTCGCGGGGTAAGCGGAATCGCTCTCGTAAGTGTTCTCTGTCTGCATCTTCCACCTTTCCAGTAATTAGCTCTACTCTATAACCAGCAGCTTGTAATTGTTTTTGCAGATAAGCTAAGGTATGCAAAAAGAACGAGAAAATTAAGATTTTACCAGAACCATCACCCAGTAGCGTTTCCTCAATAATTTTTAATAACTGCTCTAACTTTGGGTCATCTGCTGGTAAAGCAGCAGCTAGCTTACGGAGGTTCTTAGCTTTCTCCAGTAAATAGGGGAGAAGTTTAGCATCCTCTTCCTCTGTGTCAATGTCGTCACTAATATCAGAAGATGCAAATTTGCCAGTTTGGATGAATCTATTAAGCGTAGGTATAAGGGCTGGTAAGCAACTCGCTGCCTGACGTTCCAAAGTATCTGTGATCAAGCGGATTACTTGTTCTTCATAGTCCAGTGAAAGCATTTCTTGACGGAACTCAATTAACCCTTGATAGAACTCTTCCTGCTCTGGTGTAAACCGCACATAAATAGTGTGTGGCTCACGAATCGTAAATTTCCCGATGTCCCGTCTACGGGTACGATTCATTACAAGAGCCAGCGAATGCACCTCCTCTAGATCCCGCAGACAGTTAATTCGGTCTGCATCGTTCAAAGTTACACTATCCTGAAACTTTTGACACCAATCAGTAAATCGCGGATCTTGGCTTAGTACCTGCCTACCCCAAGTTGTTGTTGCTGCATTTCGTAGCGCGTCGAGTGTTGCCGTTTGCCAAGCGCCTTGGGGAGAGCGACTGCGAATATGTCGGATGGCTTGATTGAGATGCTGATTGGGTTCCACCATCTCGTTAAACACTGTATGATCAAGAAACAGGTCTGGGCGTAGCAGATTGAGTAATGTGTAGAGGTTGCGATTACCAAGATGTAAGGGAGTAGCAGAGAGAAATACTACCGCTTCGCTGATTTCGCAGAGAAATTCAATTGTCTGATGGGAGCTAGTCCCTGGATTTCTGAGGTGGTGGGCTTCATCAACAATAACCAAGCTAAAGCGCGGGGATGGGTTAAGTGTCATCAATCCAGGGCTAGGGCGACGTCCCTTCATTCCCATGCGGTATTTATCAATTCTGAGAAGTTCCAGATGAACTATAGCGCGTGAATATTGCGGGGGCCAAACACTATCTAAATGAGTCTCCCGAAGACAGTATGAAAGAGTTTCTGAAGTCAGGGGTCGAAAATCTTCATCAAAACGCCGCATTTCCGCACGCCATTTAGAAACTAGGGCTTTGGGACAAACAATTAGAATATTGTCTAAGTGTTGACGGGTTTGGAGTTCTCGCAGAATCAAACCCGCTTCAATAGTTTTCCCAACACCAACCTCATCAGCAATTAGTAACCGGGGCTGGTCAGCACGGAGAAAACGCAGTAAAGGTTTAAATTGGAACGGGATGAACTGGATGCGTGCTGATTTGAGAGCATAGAGATTATCAATTTGTGGATTAGAAAGCCGAGCTGCGGTTAGTCTGGCACGAAAGCTGTCTACATCCAGTCCCCTCCCTGCTTTCAGCGTTTCCAATAATCCAGCAGATCCTGTGGTCGCTTCAGCGTCAACCAGTTGCTCCTCATGGTATTCCAGAATTTGGGTGGCGGAATGGAAAACTCGATAACGCGCTTGTCCCCCAGCAGGAGGAAGAATCTCGATTACAGGACCGGATCTTGATGGGTCAGCACGTAAGCATACAAGTTTTCCCAGATTGAAGAGTGGTTGCATCCTTATGGCAGGGGTGAGGATGTCGAGTGTGTATTCACCTGATGGTGAATTTTTAGACAACCTTTAATCTCTCACAGAAAACTACAGTTAATTTATAAACTAGAGTAGTTGTAACATTTATTCACAAATTTTCCAAATATCACGCTCGCCACACAAGATTTTAACTAAAATCCCTAGCTGTTTTTAAATGGCTAGGGATTTAGAGTTTCCATTCAATTAGTTTCCCCAGCGAGTGGGGAGTTAGGGGTTTTAATCGGATTAAAATTGGTCATTTAGTGAAATAGTATACCGTCACTTTCAGACCACTTCTTTTCGTTAGTCACAATGACAGGTTCTCGAGTTACGGGAAGTTTACCTAAAAGCTGATATTCATCTTCAACCCTTTGTAAAATGATCAACGAGCATCCACCAGTGCCACAAAAAGATTGACCAACTAAATAAACCAAAGTTTCTAAGAGGTCATCTCCATTCAGATCAATCCTGTTGTAATAATAGCTATCGGGTCTAGCTCCTGGAGATGAAGGATAAGAGTGAAAGCCTAGGTTGCGGATCGCTTGTTCTAGAACCGGGTCTGATGCAGTTTCTGCCGTTATACTGCAAATCTTCGAGGCTAATGCCTCGAATCATTTGAGAATTGCTCTGAGTTGGCTGAACTGCCATCTCAGCATAATCTAGAGGCTTGTCTTTAGTCAGAGAAATGGTTTGCAAAATGAATATGCTGAAGAAGCATAAACTCATTAATAATGCTAATTTGAGAGCTTGCTTATAAATTAACTTGAATTTTGGCATAGGCTTTTTATAGCGTTAATGTGACGTGAGTTCGATGGAGTCCGAGCGCTACAAAACAAGGGACGATTGGGCTGGCGAGCGCGAACAAACAGGCAACCATTATCGAACCCTATTAGACCTTTATTGTCTAAAGGTCTAATAGGTTTAACTGTTTACGCAACTGTTCAACATTCTTGATTTGGCTCCAGTCCACATCAGCCTGTTCTAACAGAGAAATCGCCACGCCCATCAAATGCTGAGGATACACTCGTTCTGCTGGTGGCACAGCTTGGACGTTGTTGTCCCTAACAAGTCTGGCTGTATCTGCTAACCATTCCTGCTGGTTACGAGTAATTTTGAAATTGACCGCAACCAGTTTCTCCTTGGAATTAGCCAGAGTCGCAGCTTCAACCGGAGGGTCAAGAGCCGGTGTCCTATCAGCTTCCATATCTACAGATGCCGGTGACTGCTTAATTCCGGAAAACTGGCTGAGCTTTCCCATCCCCCCCATCTTACTCTTGGGTTTGTTCACGACAACCTCCACAATTTTTTGCATTCTTTAGCTAAAAACCGATAAGATGAAGCACCGGAGGACTTGGCAGCATAGGCGGTGACAGGCTTTTGCTGAGCAATGGATTCTGCCACAGCAATGTTGTCAGGAATCACCGTATGCAGCAGCCGATAGTCGAGTTCCACAGAAGCCTCAACCAGCAAACTGTCAGCTTCCTGGGTCAACAGCAAGCGCGACTTATAGCGAGTCCGTACCACCTCAATTGGCACTCCTGTTTGCTCCCCTCGAATTAATTCCACCGCTTCCGACAACCCTTTGAGGGCAGCCGGTTCGCACAGAGTCGGAATCAACACGCGATCGCACGCCAACAAAGCCTGTACCGAAACGGAGGAGAGCCCTGGCGAACAGTCCATCAGGCACACATCAAACCCCTTAAGCTTAGAGAGGGCTGGGGTGAATAAATCATGAGGTGACTGCAACTGGAACAGTCCCAAATCCCCCGGAATCAGCCACAGATTTTTTACCTCTGTATTTAATGGCTCTACGTTATCCCCCTGAAGCCAATCTAAAGCTGTCGGCTGCTGACCGTCTTGGCCTAACCCAAAACTAAGGGTGCGCTGCCCATCCAAGTCGAGCAGCAGGACGCGACACTTACTTGCAGCGAGGCAAGCTCCTAAGTTTAAAACTGTGGTACTTTTCCCCGTACCGCCTTTGAAATTGAAAATAGCGACCTTTAACATAAAATCCTATTAAGGTCTAATCATCGTTTAGCTTAACACTTACTTTTATATGCTTAAGTGTTAAAGCCATAAACTGTTAAACGTCTAATAGGTTTAACAGTTTATGAGCAAGTCTGAGGTCAGCCGCAGATTGGCAGTTACAGCACGAGTAAGGTAAGTAGGTAGGCGAAACCCGTTTCTTGATGAAACCGGGTTTCTAGGGTGTACTTCATAAACCTGCAATTTGCTGCTTGCTGTAAAGTCTGGGGTTTTTTGTCTGACTGGTTAGACCCAAAGTCAACTGGGGCGATTGCTCTTTTGGGTAACGATCAAACGATCAATCGCTAGCTTGCGGTAATTGGTTAAACAGTTAAACGTATTATACCTTTAGCTGTTTAGATGAATATCCCATAACTGGCTTTTCAGGCAACTGAAGCGATGTCGCGCTGGGGCATAGCGTTCCGTTAACTGCGATCTCCGTGCTACCGTATGCTGATAGCTCAACAAATGCCTTGGCTTTCTTGAGGCGATCGCACCACCCTCAGTTAGGATATCCGCGATCGCACGGCTGCCTGCTCTCCCTAGATAACTCAATCGTATAGGGTCAAGGTTGAACCGCGGATAATGTTATTCAGGGTGAAGGTTGCACGGTCAGAGAAAGCAAATTCGACTTCTTTTTCGGGCGCGTTAAGTAAGTAGGCGCTGTAAAACGCAATTATGTAAACGATTGTAAAGTATCCCAATTCCCTAAGCGTGGCTAAGTCAGCCCTGTTTACATACTGTTACATAGTTGAGTTTAATTCCGCCTACCTACTTAAACTTTCTCTTAATTAATTCCTTTAAAAGCTTCACAAGCAACAAAAATTGAAGGAGAAACGGCAGCATCTGTTGATGCTCCCGCACTTGCAGCAATTTCTAGGGGCCAGTCAAACTTTTTTTGTTGTGATTGCACTAATTGTCCGACAATTAAGAGGAATTCCTAGAAGTGCTGTTCTGACAATTTCACAGGTCGTCCTTTGAACGCTGTTACCTCAGATTTAACGCTCTTGTTGCCACAGCCTCTGCCACTGACTTCTCACCCGGTGGCGGTGTACCTTTCTCTGTTGGCACCCGGCTCACAGCCGACGATGCGGCAGTCTCTTGATGCGATCGCGTCTTTGCTGACGGAGGGGCAGTGCGACGCGATGACGCTGAATTGGGCGACGCTGCGCTACCAGCACACGGCTGCGGTGCAAGGGGCATTGATAGCACAGCACTCTCCGGCTACTGCTAAAAAGATGATGTGTGCTCTGAAGCGGGTGTTGAAAGAATCACTGCGGCTGGATTTGATGAGCGCGACTGACTATGCCAAGGCGATCGATTTGCCTAAAATTAGGACATCTGACAAACTCAGGGGGCGGGCCTTGAGCGCTGATGAAATTGCCACTCTGTTTGAGGTGTGCCACAATGACTCGACTCCGGCAGGCGCTCGCGATGCGGCTCTGCTGGCGATTCTGCGGGTGGGTTTGCGCCGGGCTGAAGTAGTGAAGCTGGAATTGAGGGACTTTAGTGCTCGCACGGGTGCTATGAAGGTACGAGGCGGTAAGGGGAACAAAGACCGCACGGTGTACCTTCCTGGGGATGCTGTGAAGGTGGTGGAAGATTGGCTCGTGGTTCGGGGTCTGGAAGCGGGAGCGTTGTTGTGTCCGGCCTGGAAGATGGGTCGGATACATATCAGACCGCTAACACCCCAGGCGGTATTAGTGATTTTGCAAAAGCGGGCAAGAGAGGCGGGGGTGGAGTCGTTTTCTCCTCACGATTTCCGCCGGACTTTTTGCTCGGATTTGCTAGATGCTGGAGTTGATATCGTGACTGTGGCGGAGCTGGCGGGGCATTCTTCGCCTGCAATTGTGGCTAAATATGACCGCCGAGGAGAGGAAAGAAAGCGACTCGCTGTGGAGCTGTTGTCGATTCGGAACAAGCGTTGAACTGCCAACAAGCGACAGTAGTCTGGGAGTGCGAATTGACTTCTAGGCTTATAGATGAGGCTGGGAGACGGAGCTGATGAGAGCGATGTACAAGGCTGCTGAGGCTGAATATCACTGCGTTATTGACGGGTAGTTGTTCATCGTCTCCACTTCACCTATAAAGTATTCTGCCGAACCCTAGAGACCGACAAAATATTTCACTCCTCAAACCGTCACGGAGCAAGGGTTTCAGGCGTTGATTATCAATTAACTCCCTGATTCTTTCAGTCAAGGCGTCAAACCTTTATCCCGCCTAGGTTTTATCCACTTGGGTATAATGCTCAACTCTAGGGTTGATCCGTACTACTTTGCATCAAGTCCCACAGCGCGCATTAACGAATTTCGGAAACCCGTCAGGTTTCCAGCCCAACAGAGAACAATAAAATGCCTGTACTCCCAATCCCATCCATCGCCTAAAATATCAGCAGGCTCTAAAAATCCAAGTTTACGATGGCACGGGGGTAAAAATGCGCCCCGCCCAAGGTGGACGGCTGTGGTTTTTACTTGTCTTACCTGCTGTTTTACAAATTAGTGCATTGTAAAACATTAAGTAGAGATAGTAAGACATTAAGTAAAACAAACTGTCAGACTTTGGTAAGACAGTATGACGTTGTTGGTTTTACACTTTTAGCTAGGGGAATAATTTTTGGGTTATGCGGTGGCGACCCGGACATCAGACTGTATGACGATCGCCTTTAACCTCGCTGTTAAGTTTGCTTTGGTTCCAGGCGCGTCCGTGCCTTTCAACTTGGCGAGCGAGCGCAACGATGGCAACGGCATTTTATTGAGCGCTTGCTCAGTATCCCCTTCTTGTAGCGCTTGCTCAATATTGTCTCCCTGCAAGGGTTCTGGCTCGGTCAATTCAATAGGTGTAACTTGAACATCAACCACCGTATCGGTTTTATCCGGGCGGGGAGCATACGGTGCAGTGGGTTTGGGTTCAGATACAGGGTCGGTGGCGTTTGGGGGTTCAAGAATGCCAATTGTTTTTGAGCCAAATTTGACTATCAAAGCATCTTTGAATGTGCCGATTTGCGTGTCATCAACGTGGTGTAACATCATCAAAGCTGTATCAGGGACAGTGCAGATTGAATCGCCTGCTTACAAATAACAGTGGTGAGCGGCGCCAAGATATTTTACCGTTTTGAAAAATGTGCTTGGCAGGACTGAACCGCATTTGCTGTGGTATTGGAGTTCACCTTGCTGTTGTAGGGCTAGCAGCGCCGTCTGAATCAGCATTGTGTGTCGCATATTGATTTTTCTAAGCTCGGTGTGGCCTATGGTGTCTGGGTGTCTTACTTCTTTGTCTTACCTAGTAGCATTAAGTAAGACTATTGTCTAGCGTTTGCAAGACCAATTTGTCTAGCACTTGTAAGATAATTTGTTAGACATAAGAGGGGTGTATGACAAGTAACCGTATAACAGATTCTGCTTATATGTCATACAAACAGCGACTGATGTTATACAATGGCGTCATACATATATGACCGAGGTAAGACAATGGCTTCGACATCATTAACTTTTCGCTGTCCAGATGAAGTGTTGGAGGCGATCGACAATCTAGGGAAAAAGCGTTATCCGGCGGCGAATACTAAGCACGGGTGCGATCGCTCTAAGACTTTAATCGACATTATGCGGGCGGGCATCGAGGCGCTAAATGATGGCTCTGTTGTCTTACCCGCACCCGAAGAAGTCAGACAGCCGTCTGACGTAAGACACAAATTGTCAGACAGTTTGTTAGATGCGCGTATTACAGAAATTGTTGAGCGTAAGACAGAACGATTACAAACAGCGCTGGCAGAATTGAGGGCTGAACTGGTGGGGGAGTCAGTCGCCGTGCGAGAAAACAACGACAGCGAATCTCTTAGGCAACAACTCGCGCAAACACAAGAACAACTAGCAATAACCACACAGGAATTTGAAGAGGCTAAAACTAATAATCAAAGGTGGAGGGACGCTTTCAAGGAATTGGAGGGGGAGAGGGATAATCTTGAAGGGCAAGTAGGGGCGCTTCGCGATGAAAACCAGCGATTACAGACTGACATACGAAACTTGCAGCAAGAACCGAAGGAAACCGACGCCGACTTTGCCAAGCTCCAAGAATCAAGTGCATTAGTAATCAACAATCTTCGCGAAGACCTGCGAGTATTGCAATCGCGCCTTGCAGAAGAAAGGGTAGAGCGAGAAAGTCTGCAAAAACAATTGGATAATGGAGCCGAACAGAATCCAGCCTCTACTAACACACAGCAACCAGCGGCCGAACTGGGATTACCAGAGGCCGCCGACTTGCTCAACCAGTTGAAAGCCGAACGAAAAAAATCAACCACAACGCTCGCAGATGTTGAGACAATCTTAGAAATTCTTGGGAGTGATGATGAAGATTGATTTTACTTGGATTGAGGATGAAGCCCAGAGAGCGCAATTGATAGCACTCTGGGCAGCGGGCGATAGGAGTGCTTATTTCAAGCTGCACGATGCTATGTACCTTAAGCAACTAGGGATTGAAGCATTCCCTACAATTTTTCATCAGCCTAACCCTAATGAGAATTACTACGGTGATGAGAGCTATCAAAGTAAGGACTCCTATCTTCCTGGATAATCAAGAAGTTCTGAGACGACACATCCCAGGATATTAGGAACTTTCCCCGGTAAATACCGGGTTTTTTTCTGGGTTAGCTATCCGATCGCCCGATCGCCCAAACAAAAAAACCTCCGACCGAAATGTCAGAGGTTTTTTACACGATGGGTAATTTGCAATTGGTAATTGGCAACGGGGTGAAATGAGCAGCCGAACAGAAACTTACGCTAAGGAATTGATTAGTCGTTTTGAATACTGCGCTTGCCTCTTATAAACCTGTACCAATTGATCTGTCTGAAATTAAAAAGCCTCAAATCCTTACTGTGCCATACAAAAAAGCTGTACCAAAAAATCTATGCTCTAATTGGTACAGTTTAATTTTCAACTCTTTAAGTTTTTGAGAGACAAAAAAGTAGTTCCCAGAATGCTTATCCAGTAAAACTTTCAGCCTTAACGTAAGTTTCTGTACGACTGCTTATTTACCCCCGTAAATTGGAATTGACTATTAAGGTTAACGAATTTCCAGACAGCGTAAAGACATTCGCTGATAATTCGAGGCAATTTAACGTAGATTGCGACGGTCAAATAGTGACAATCAAACTCAAACTGAAAGCATTTAAAAAGCTTGAGGAAGCGCAGGCCACTTACCCGATGTGGGTAGCTGCCATCACCGGGAAAATGGGAGAATCTACACCCAACGGCTTTGTATTATCAGACCCCGCCCTCCAAGTGTTTGAGAAAAAACCAAAAGAACCGAAAGCCAATTTAGAAGCTGTTAGCAGCGTTTGAGTAGCAATCTTGCGAAAAGTGACGTTAAGACTGAAACTCTTGTGTAGTGATAGTTTCAGGCTTAGCATACAATTTGCCCGTTTTGGCACGGTGATACCTAAAGTGGATTGAATTTTATTTTTTCACAATCGTCCCCAAGTCAGCTAACAAAGTTTGAAAGCTATGAACAGGTAGATTATCCTTCGTGCGCTTAGTTCTAGCCTTTACTTGAGATTTGTAGTAATAATTGTTGATTTGAATTTAGATATTTAAAGCTTACTACGGATTGACGAGAAGCATTCTTCAACCTCTTCCCATGAAGGGTAGCTACCATAGCAAAGAATTTGGCATTGTTCGGTATAGGCTTTGGAAATCGCCTTCCGTAAATCTCCCGTGGGGAAAAGTGCTTCACTATTAGCAAAAATGAGGTTTGTGGGTGAAAATTCCTTGCTTTTGAAATATGTTTTACTCAACTGATCGCAATCTTGTTTGATTGATATAAAATCTGGACTCTCAAGCAATTGTTTAATTTCATCACGTTGCGCTAATTGATACAGGTCGTAGTAGTGTCTTGCGTGTTTATCAATAGATTGATCTATTTGCTGCTGATATTCCTTAACTTTGCCATGAATGGCAAATAGCTTTTCAACGAATGTACGTTTAAAATGTAGCAACATCATTGAAAATGTAGATTCGTCCTCTGCGTCAAGGGTATAACCTTTTTCGCGCAAGAAATCAGAGAGAAATGAGGATAGATGTACTGACTCTATTGGCTCCTTACCGCTGCGAATACCTATTTCCAGTAAAATTCGATTTGACAAGCCAGGAAACTGCTGATCGTAGGTGTAGTAGCTGCTACGACTTTTTCCTTTTTTACTTATACCTCCTTGAGACAATTGTAAATTTGGGTGTTCTTCAACTTTGGATTCAATTGTTTTTAGAGCTGTATCGATTTTCTTCTCTCCCCAAATTTGTTGTGGTGAAACATCAGGATTTAGAAAAATGTCGATATCTTCTGAAAAACGTTTGATTAGCTTCCAACCTTTAGAAAGACTCGTTCCACCTTTGAAAATAACTCGATTTTGCTCATTTGGATACAGCCCTGCTAGTATACGCAGGGCTTCGGTAATGTAGTAGTCTTTTTCGATGAATTGCTCGGTTAGTCCTTGATTAGAGAAATAGTTGGCGGCTTCCCTGATCGCATCTTGAAAGTCGGGAGATTCACAAAGTTTCACTTAGCTTGCCACTCCTTTGCATATTTGAGGTTGCTCAAAATGCCGAAATCAAATTTGGTCAGGGGATTTAAGCTGTCTCGTAGAATCTTCAAAGCTTTCTGACTTTTTCGCAACTCTTGCCCGAGTGCCCCCAGCATTGCGCGGACACGTGGCGGCTCGGCATGGGCGACTGTGACTAATCGATCAAAGCGATCTCCTTCTTTGATGTGGTCAAGTAAGCGTTTCTTCGTCTCTTTTGGAGATAATTCGCTCAGATGCCCCTTAGAGCGTAAGAAATCGAGCAATGCTGCATCTGTAGAAGATAAATTATCCCATGTTGATGGACGACGGGTATGTAGACGGATGGGTGTGTTAACGATCTTGCTCGGTGCGCTATTAGCGGAAGTGGCAAATTCTCCATGTATTGAGTTTTGAGTTGTAAATTCCAACAAGTTTGCGGCACTTACGCCAGCAGGATGAACTACTTGTGCGATCGGTAGTTTCCGAATTTCTGAATCTGAAGGGTGACTATACCCGAATCTGGTTTTGCGGGGGCGGTAGTAGATTCCTTTACTGACACGCTCTATTGTGCCAGTTGCCGTTAGGCGAGATAGGGTTTTGCAAACAGCAGGACTAGGGTAATTGCTAAAGTCGGAAATTCTCCAATAGCGATCCTCGCTGCTTTCAATTTGCTTGCGGATTTTTGTTGCGGTGCTAGCGTTAGCCATACCATTATCCCAGTCTGGTAAAGATTTTGGTTGTATTTATCATAGCAAAGTGTCCAGTTTTTTTGTAAAAAAACTGGACACTTTATACCTGAAACGTTTTTATGTATGGTTTTGTGCGGGTTTAAGTCTTACTTTTTTAGATAAAAAGCTATCATTAGGGCTGGCTGAAAAAACCTGGAATATATGACGGACAAGGGTTTTGAGCCTTTTTTAGCAAAAAAAGTGCAAGGAGATAATATCTATAGGGCATCACCGTGCCAAAACGGGAAAATTGTACGCTAAGCCCAAAACTCACGCCGTGTATAAGGCAGCGCTGCTTTGCAAATTAACCCTCTTGTGTCACTTCGGGGAGATAAATTTCTGGAACTACTGGTATTTCAGGCTTTCACCGGGCGTTGCCTAAATTATTGAGAATGGCTAAAATCCAGCGATTGCAAGGCGAAAGCCTTTTTCTCTAACCAAAGTGATAAAAGAGGGTTTATAGCAATTCGCCAACAGTGTCAGTAGTCGTACAGAAACTTACGTTAAGCCTGAAAGGTCTAGTGGATAAGCATTCTGGGAATCGCTCTTTTTATCTCTCAAAAACTTGAAGAGTTGAAAATTAAACTGTACCAATTAGAACACAAATTATTTGGCACAGCTTTTTTGTACGGCACAGTAAGGATTTGAGGCTTTTTAATTTCAGACAGATCAATTGGTACAGGTTTATAAGAGGCGATCACAATATTCAAAACGGCACAATCAATTCCTTAGCGTAACTTTCTGTTCGGTTGCTCATTTACACCCCGTTATCAGTCATCGGTCAGCGCTACGCCGTCAAATCGTCTCTAACACCGTAGCGCTCGGTTGGTGTGTGATGTTCAGCGATCAATGTTTAGTACAGAAACCTGATCGTCATTCAATTGTTGAAGTTGCTGCGGTGGTTGCCAGCGGTTCCCCCAGTTCTGCCGAAGTTTGGAAAGGGCGATCGGCTTAGGTAGCAGTTCGGCCGCTTCTACCCAAACCCCAATTCCTGATTCCTGTTGGGCATAGTAAGCATTAAATTGTGCCTGTGATACTTTTGCCAGCCTTCCTTGCTGCGAGGCTTGCCACAGTCGATCGATAGGCAGTGATTCACGCTTCAGAACCCGGACAATTCCCAATACTTCCGCAGTGGGCATGGTGGCATAGATTGCAATTACATCACCCGGTTTTAGGGATGCTCCAAACTTGCCTTTCCTGAGTTCGATTGTTTTCGGATTGCGGTCGAGAAAGAAGGCATCAGCCCATCTGGGTTTCACTGAGATTAGGTAAGTATTGGTCATCCTAAATTTCCTCCTTTTTCGCAATGCTCTTTAACATACTTGATTGACCTCCCCAGATTCTTAGAAAATCTTTCACTTTCCTCAATAGGCACTGCACCTCCACCCCAATTAGTGATTCTGTATTCTAGAAAAGACTTATCCGCATAGGTGATTTGAGTGATTGTAATGGCAGGTTTGAGGGTCGGGTTCTCGGCTATTACGTGATATGTATTAGTTGACATTGTTTCCTCCTTCACTTTGCAAGAACTCCTGAATCTTAGGCAACTGCGAAACCTCGCCGTTATCGTAATTCTCAATTAGCCACTTGAGTAGCGTTTTCCCGTGCTGTGTGTAGCTGCGGGTTGGGTGGCCGTTTTTCTCCCCACATTTCAGGATTGACCTAATAATATCTCTGGGTTTCTGTCCTTGTTTCGCAGCCTCTGACACTGACAGAAATAATTGCTCAGGAGGCATACCAGGGTACATTTGCCCGAAGCCTCTGACAGTCCACATAAACCCTGACACCTTATCTGACAAAGGTTCTGTCTCTCCTGACTGACCCTGACTGTCGAACAATTCCCCCTCATCCTCCTGACTGTCAGACGGCTCCCTCTCGCCCAAATTGAACTCCAAGTCGTAAGTTCGTTGCCAGTATTCAGAATCAGATAGCTGGGGTTTTTGACTGGTTTCGACAGTCGTTATTCCTGCCTCTTGTTGAATTAAATACTGTCTGAATTTCTCGATATCAAAATCCAGTTTTTCGTCTCTTTCTTCTGGCGTAAGTTTGATAATACACTTCTCGATACAAGGCAGCAAGCCGACGTTCCCACCCCCCAGAGTCGTGAAGAAAACTGGAATTTGTTTGGCTTTAGATTCCGCCATTAACTCGTTAAGCTGTGCTAAAAGCGTCTGGCGTTGAGCATTGTCAGAGACGATGTACTGGTTCTTAATCGCCAGCTCCACCAGCAGATAATCACCCTTAGTTTTGCCGTCCTCCGTCTTCACTAACAACCCTTGAGCGACAATCGCCATGTTTGCCCGCAAGTTCGCATCTCCCACCAATCCAAGCGCTTCAAGGTTTAAGGATTGAGCCAACACTAGAAGGCAAACATTGTAATCTCGACCGACTGTAATAATGTCGAGCAACATTAATTCAATCTTTGCCCAAAGTGCTTTGTGAGCCTTCCGAAGCGTCAAGACAATTGATGACCAATCCTCTAAAATCAACCGTAGCGGGGGCAAGTGTTTGCGGTCAGCTTCAGATATGTTGTCAAGTCTGGCTAAGAAATTTTTGTGGAAATTCTCAATTAATTTGTAAGCTTTTGTCGGGTCTATTGAATTGAAAATGGTTAGTTTCCCTGCTTCCCGCAGCCCGCAGAAACTATCATTTTTCCGTCCAAGAATCCACACCGATGCAGCCTGTCTTTTGCTTCGTGCTTGGCTGTACACAGAATCTAACCATGCCGATAAAGTGTGGCTTTTGCCAGCGCCCGTAGAACCTGTTAAAAGCATTGACTTATCCGAGTAAGCTAAATCCTCTAATAGTTGCTCTCCGGGGGTTTTACGTGACTGAATTGCTAGCGCTGAATCAGACTCTACTTTGTCGCTAGGGTTGTTGATGCTGTCCAGCGTTTGCGTCCCCGTCAACTGGAACTGGAAAGGAGTCTTTTGGTTTCGCAAGTAGGCGATATATTCTTGCTTTTTGTCCTCAGACAATCCCGCAGTTTCTGCCTCAAAAATGGCTTCCTCAGCCTCCAGTTGAGCAATTCTGATATCGGCTTCACCCAAAACCTCACACTGCTTGATAACCACGGCGCAATCGTTCGCGACAGCTTCCACGTCTCCCTCCGCTTGGACTTCTTTAATCCTCATTGCCCGGTAATCTTCCAGCAGCTCTGTACGAGCATTCAGTTGACCTTTAGCCAAATCCCGTTTCTCTGCTATTGCCTCATAGTTTGCAAGCTGTCGCTCGGAGTTTTGCAGGCTTCGGAATCCAACACCCGCAACCCAAAAACTACCTCCAGCAAGCGCCATCCATAGTGCTTTATGGGGATTTGTAGCGGGTATTTTCTTGTGGAAAACTACGTTGGGATTGGCTTTCCAGCGCTCTGCGTGGTACTCGGTCATGATGTACGGTTTGCCCGCTTTATCAACGCATTGCAAGGCTTGTTTGTTGCGGATGCAAAGTTGCACTCGATTGCTGGCCGTACCCGTTAGGGCGGTGATTCCGCTATATATCCCAATCACAAGCGCCAAGCCGACTGCCGACAACTTGCCAGCAATAGGGAGTCTTTCAAAGGTTAGCAACAGGACGCGATTAGACTTAAGTAATTGAGCGTGTTTTTCTGTTAGCGGTGACGACATTACTTATTCCCTCCTTTGACCTTGAACATTAGGCAAAAAATGATGACTACAAGTGCAATTGAAGGCAAGTAATCAAAGCTATTAGAAGTAGGTTTTTTTACCGTTTGAATTTCTTTTATACCTCTCTCTAGACGTGGTTCTACATCCGATGTTTGCTGCGATTCAGACAGCGGTTCAGCGAGGCTAGCAATCATGCCAACTGTCACGCCACCGCCAACAATTGCAGTAGGCAAGCGGTGCTTTGATTGTCCGGTAATCTTGGCTGCTAAATAAACTTGATAGATGCCAATTGCCACTATCGAACCGCCCGCGACTTGCATGGTATGGAACATGAAAACCACTGCCGAACCTAACACTGTGGGTGCTACTACTTCGCAGAGATTGGCAGCGTCTCGGTATTGGCGTTCAGCGTTGGTTTCCTCCGGCTGCGGTTGGTCAATGGTCGGTGCTGTAACCTGCTGATATTGCTGTTGCTGTTGCTGTTGAATGCCCCCTCCCGAAAAGGAAAGGGGACTTGACCCAATAAATTCGTGCATAAGTCAGTCCCCTGTCTTTAACGGTTGTTGAAATTCATTACGTTCGCAAACCAGCCCCCAAACCCTCTAGCCGTCCCGGTTGCGGAAACACCATTGGAGAGGCTGGCTGATCCAATGACAACTGGTACTTTTTCCTGAATCCCTTTGTCGGAGCCGACTGTTGCGCGACTGAGCAGCTTCTGTCGCCTTTCCCTAAGAGACTCTTGAATTGTTTGCCTTTTCTCTGCCACCTCGCCCCGATTTGCGATGGCTTCCATCTTGTTCTCGTGTCGCCACAATTCCGCTTGTAAGTCGCCCGTGAGTTCAGAGGCTATTTCGGCTAGTCCGTGTTGTCGCTTGGTTTCAATTTTGAGCATTGCTGCCCGGTCTTTCGCGTCTAGTTGCTCCATCTCTGAACCAAATTCCGCATTGAGCTTGCGGATTTTAGCGATGGCATTTCCGACTTTAGAGCCGAATTTCTTCCGAATTTCTGTCCAGCGAACTTGACCATCGCTGATTTTTTCCAGCGCCTCCAGATAGGTCGTAGCGTTGTCCAAAAACGGTTCCAGAACTAGAGCGAGTTGTTCGGCGTTGGAAGCTTTATCTGCCATCGCCTCCAACTTATTAACATCGCTCAAGTAAGAGAGGATGTCCGCTTCTGTGTCAGCCCAATCTCCCGCTTTTTCGTCAATGTATGGGCTGTGTCCGGCTGCGGGATTGCGTATCGCTATACTGCTGCTGTCGTTGCGTCCAAAATCCATAGTAAAATCTCCTTAGATGAGTCCCCCCCTTTTTGTTAAGGGAGGGAGGATTGTGCGGCCGGCCGATTACTTCTCTAGGGCGATCGGCTGGCTTTGATTTGTCATTTGGTTGAGCTTGTCAGATACTCGATCGCCCGCCGGATGACCAATAACGGGCAACAACTCCCCGCGCCGCCAGCTTTCCGAAAGTTCGATCGCCGTTGCCAAATCCAGTCCAACGGCCATAAATTGGCACTCCGGGAATCCGAGGTTATCGCAATTGATGCACGGACGCTCTGGCTCATCGGTAACAGGCGGCTGCAACATTGCCCAGATTTCTGGATTGGATTCAGGCGTAATTTCAAAAACTTTGGTCATTGCTCAATCCCTCCTATTTAGAAACGCTTCCAGCATCATCTGAATTCAGATTAATGCTGTTGTTAATCGTGACGTTTCCATGAATAATTGTCGGTTCCGGAACTCGTTTTGCGCCAGATTGATAGCCTGTGTCAAAGCCAACTGCAAAGACAAGAGCATTGGTCAATAACGCACCGCCAACCATTATCTTTGTCAGGGTTTTGTCGAAGTCTTTGTCATCATCAAGCATCGCCTAAACCTCCTCAGATTTCACGTCAATTGCATCGCCATCTTTAGATAAGTCCTGGCGTGTTGGAGTCGGCTTGTAATTGATAACCGTGCCAGCGATAAAATCACCCTCGATTTTCTCAACGTAATTTCCGCCGTTAGTATTGATAACCCGTTTTCCCGGTTTGCCGTCTTCAAACACTACGCCATTGATGATTCGTACCATATTAATCAATCCCTTAAACTGTTGACTTGACCGATGACTTCGATACCTTTCGCGTCTGTTATCCCTTCATCTCTCAGGCTTTGGGCTGCCACTAGAACAGCGTCCTGAGACTTTTTGGCACTGACATTAAACACTCGCGGGGTGTTGCTTTCGCGCTGCACTTTCACTTTGTAAAAGCTCATGATTCAGCCCCCAGCTTCATTGCCCGCAGTTGTGCCAGAACTTCAGCTTGAGCTTTTTGCTCAGCCTGAAACACTGCGAGAGCACGCGTGGCCCCACGGTTTTGAGCAGCATTGATTTCAGCATTGTCCAAGTCAGCATCACGCTGTTGGGCTGCCTGATTTTCGGAAGCAATTTGAGCTAGAAGCTGCTGCACATTTTGGTTTAGAGAGGCGGAATTAGAAGTAGAAACTTGCTTCAATTCTGCAATCCGTCTATCAAGAACTGGGGTATATTCCGAAATTGTTAACGTGGAAACTTGGGAAGCAGGGGATGCGGTCGGTGCGTTTTCTACCAGTTTCCGCAATTCGCTAAGTTTTCCAGCATTTAACAATTTGCAAGCTTTGCGGGCAAGCTCAGAATACTGGGTAGCTCTGGCAGCGCCACGGCGTAGGGTTGTGATATCCAGCCCGTAGATGCTTTGCAACTTGGAAATCGATTGTTGCAGTCCGGCTTTAGACAACCGCAGCAGCCCCTGGATCTGCAAAGCTGAGTACCATTGCTCAGTCTCCTCTAGCTCCTCTGGTTCGACAAAATTATCGATTGCTTCGGACTCTACATCAATCACGGCAAGGCTTTGGGCTTGTTCGTCGGGTTTCATAATTTATCAGGAAAAATCGGTACTTTATCGATAAAATCGATTTCTATCGATATACGTGTTAATTTAGCAATTAACAATGAACTTGTCAACAGATAATGCACCTGAATGACAAAAGGAGCTTGAAAAGGGAGAATAATGAACATCACCCTTTTCAATCGCTTTCAGTGCCAACACCAAAACCGAGAACGACTATATATTTAGACCCAGAGCTTTATCAGGCTTTGGAACGTCGGGCTAAGGAGGAAAGGAGGAGTATATCTAATTTGTGCAATATCTTGATTGAGGATGCGATGCAAATATGGCTAGAAACCAACCCCCCTCCTGAACCCAAAGACTCACCCGCAGCCAAACCAACCACAGCAAGCAAAACCAAAAGGAGTAAAACTAGCAAAACTTAAAAATGTGGTGACACTATTACTAGAACCCAGAGGAAAATCAACCGATGCGAACCAAACAATGTATCAACGTATCTATCGACCCGGTTCTTATCCAAGCCCTAGATGAGAATCGCGGCCCCACGCAGAAACTCACGCGCTCCAGCCTGGTTGAGCGCGCCGTGCGGTTGTTTCTGGCAATTGAATTTGATGATGAAGCGTCGCAGCAAAAAAGCGCCTAATCAAAGGGATTACGCGCTTTTTGCAATTTCTATATTCACCCTAACTCCCCCAAATCTTTCCACGGATTAAAGAGCTAGGACATCGCTTTCACACTCTAACAAAGAGTGAAAGCTACACTCATTGTGCCATACTCTAACGAAAATACAATTCAATCTGTAGACAATTTAATTGAATCTGCATCCCCCCACCAAAAGGATGCGCCAAACACACAACTTGACTTAATTCTAGCAGTATCCCCCCCTCAAGAGCCAGGAAATTTGGAGCTAGGGGGGACTCTATGCAGCATCGGCGAAAAATTCCTCACCCCCGAACATGAAGCCCACATCGCAGGCAGAGGCTTACTCAATCCTTGGGCCCGCGAATGCAGCTTCAGTGCCAGCATCGCCCAAGCTTCGCTCTATG